>NZ_JBEXTX010000055.1:14763-50231 GCF_040614175.1 Amycolatopsis sp. NPDC006131 | reverse complement strand
CGGCACCGGGCGCCGCGACCCGCAGCCCGGGCCGCCCCGCCGGACGCACCACCCGCGACACCACAGCACCCGCACCACCGGCAGCCCACCACCCCACCACCACCCGGCCGGGCGACACAACACCAAACCCCGACCCCGCCACCCGCCGCATGTCGAGAACCCGGCGGCCGCTCCGACCTGTCCGTGGAAACCACCGCGGACCGGAAGGACCTGGCATGACCCACGCGATCCCGGCGAGGGCCGGACGGCGGGAGTGGCTCGCGCTCGCCGTGCTCGCCCTGCCCACCCTGCTCGTCTCCATCGACGTCTACGTCCTGCTGCTCGCCCTGCCGCACCTGGCCGCCGACCTCGGCGCTAGCAGCGTCGAGCAGCTGTGGATCACCGACGTCTACGGCTTCCTCATGGCCGGGTTCCTCATCACGATGGGCACGCTCGGCGACCGGATCGGCCGCCGGAAGCTGCTGCTCATTGGCGCGGCCGCGTTCGGGGCCGCCTCGGTCGCCGCCGCCTTCGCGTCCACCCCCTTGGTGCTGATCGCGGCGCGCGCGGTCCTCGGGGTGGCCGGGGCTGCCCTCGCGCCGTCCACGATGTCGCTGATCCGCACCCTCTTCCGCGACCCGCGGCAGATGGGGCTGGCGATCGGGCTGTGGGGCCTGTGCTTCTCGGCCGGGGCGGTGATCGGCCCGGTGGCGGGCGGCGCCCTGCTCACGCACTTCTGGTGGGGCTCGGTGTTCCTGCTCGGCGTGCCCGCGATGGCGCTGCTGCTCGTCGCGGGCCCGGTCCTGCTGCCCGAGTACCGCGACCCGGACGCCGGAAAGCCGGACCTGGTCAGTGTCGCGTTGTCGCTGGCCGCGGTGATCCCGGCGATCCACGGGCTCAAGGAACTGGCCCAGGACGGCTGGCGGCCGCTGCCGCTGGCGAGCCTGGCCGCCGGAATCTGCTTCGCCGTCCTGTTCGCCCGCAGGCAGCGCCGCCTGGAAAACCCGCTGCTGGACCTGCGGCTGTTCGCGAACCGGTCGTTCAGCACGGCGCTGGGCGCGATGATGTCCGGCACGCTGCTGATCGGCGCGCTGATGCTGTTCATCACCCAGGACCTGCAACTGGTCGAAGGACTCTCCCCGCTCGGCGCGGCGCTGTGGATGATGCCCGCGATCGCCGCCAACACCGTGTCGTTCGTCGTGTCGCCGGTCCTCGCCCGCCGGTTCCGGCCCGCGTACCTGATCGGCGGCGGGCTGGTGATCTCGGTATGCGGGCTGGTCGTGCTCACCCGGACCGGCGCCGCGTCCGGGCCGGGCGCCGTGGCGACCGGGTTCGCGCTGATCTTCCTCGGCTCCGGCCCCCTGGTCACCCTGAGCACCGGCCTGATCATGGGCTCCGCGCCGGCCGAGAAGGCCGGCTCCGCCGCCGCCCTCAACGAGACCAGCGGCCAGTTCGGGTTCGCGTTCGGGCTCGCCGCGCTCGGCAGCATCGGCGCCGCGGTCTACACCAGCCGCTTCACCCCGCCGGAGGCCGTCCCCGCCGGGGCCGCCGACGCCGCGCGGGAAAGCCTCGCCGACGCGGTCACCGCCGCCCGCGACCTGCCCCCGGACCTGGCCGCGGCGCTGCTCGCCCCGGCGCGCGAGGCGTTCACCGGCGGGCTGCACCTGGTCGCCGCGATCAGCGCCGCCGCGCTCGCCGTGGTGGCCGCGCTGATCGTCCGCCTGCTGCGCCACGTTCCGCCGACCGGCGCAGCGGAGTCCGTTGTGGACACCCGGACGGACCTTGACGCTCCGCGCGGGTGAGCACTACCGTTTCCGCACCCGTCAACTGAACACCGAGGTGAGCCCGTGGACTCCGACAGCACCCGGCTGCACCAGCTCGGCTACGCCCAGGAACTCAGGCGGACGATGTCGGGGTTCTCCAACTTCGCCGTGTCCTTCACCATCATCTCGATCCTGTCCGGCTGCCTCACGCTCTACGGGTTCGGCCTGGACACCGGCGGGCCGGCCGCGATGATCTGGGGCTGGCCGCTGGTCGGGGTGTTCGTGGTGCTCGTCGGCCTCGGCATGGCGGAGGTGTGCTCCAGCTACCCCACCGCGGGCGGGCTCTACTACTGGGCGGCGAAGCTCGCGCCGCGGCGCTCGGCCGCGGCCTGGTCGTGGTTCACCGGGTGGTTCAACCTCATCGGCCAGGTGGCGGTGACCGCCGGCATCGACTTCGGCGCCGCGTTGTTCCTCAACGCGTTCCTGGACCTGCAGTTCGGGTTCGCCGCGACGCCGGGGCACACGATCCTGCTGCTGGCGATCATCCTGGCGGTGCACGGGCTGCTGAACACCTTCGGCGTGCGGCTGGTGGCCGTGCTGAACAACGTCAGCGTGTGGTGGCACCTGGCCGGCGTCCTGGTGATCGTCGGGGTGCTGGTGTTCGTGCCCGAGAAGCACCAGTCCGCGTCGTTCGTGTTCGGCCACTTCGTGAACAACACCGGCTGGGGTTTCGCGCCGTACGTGTTCGCGCTCGGGCTGCTGGTCGCGCAGTACACGCTCACCGGCTACGACGCCTCGGCGCACATGACGGAGGAGACGAAGAACGCGGCGACGGCCGGACCGCGCGGGATCGTCAATTCGATCCTGGTGTCGCTCGTCGCGGGCTGGATCCTGTTGCTGGGCCTCACGTTCGCGATCCAGGACTACGACGGCGCGGTCAACTCGCCGACCGGGGTGCCGCCCGCGCAGATCTTCCTCGACGCCGCGGGCGCGACCACCGGCAAGTTCCTGCTGCTGATCGCGATCGGCGCTCAGCTGTTCTGCGGGATGGCGTCGGTGACGGCCAACTCGCGGATGATCTACGCGTTCGCCCGGGACGGCGCGATCCCGGGTTCGGGGGTGTGGCACCGCATCAACAAGCGCACCCGCACGCCGACGAACTCGGTGTGGCTGGCCGCGGCCGGCGCGCTGGTCCTCGCGCTGCCCTACCTGTGGAGCGCCACCGCCTACGCCGCGGTGACCTCGATCGCCACCGTCGGGCTGTACGTCGCCTACGTCATCCCGGTGTTCCTGCGGGTGCGCAAGGGCGCGGAGTTCGAGCGCGGACCGTGGCACCTGGGGCGGTGGGGCCGCCCGGTCGGCGTCGTCGCGACCGCGTGGGTCGCGGTCATCTTCGTGTTGTTCATGCTGCCGCAGGCGTACCCGGTCACGGTCGGCACGTTCAACTACACGCCGATCGCGTTCCTCGTCGTGCTCGGCGGCGCGGCGGTGTGGTGGTTCGCCTCGGCGCGCAAGTGGTTCACTGGCCCGAAGGTGCAGGGCACGCCCGCCGAACTGGCGGCCGTCGAAGAGGATCTGCGGGCGGTGTGACGATGCGATACGGGTTCGTGGGCGCGGGCGAGATCACCGCCGCGATCGTGGAGGGCCTGAGCACGGGCGACGATCCGCCGGAGGTGTTCCTGTCACCGCGCGGGCGCGCCGTGTCGGCCGCGCTCGCTGAGCGGTTCCCGAACGTGCGGGTGTGCGCGAGCAACCAGGAGGTGCTGGACCACGCGCCGGTGGTGGTGCTCGGGGTGCCCGCCCCGGTCGCCCGGGAAGTGCTGGTGGAGCTGGCGTTCCGGCCGGAGCACGTGCTGGTCAGCGCGACGTCCGGGGTGCCGGTGGAGCGGCTGCGCGCGTGGTCGGCGCCGGCCGGCGAGGTGGTCCGGTCCATTCCGCTCCCCCAGGCCACGCGGCGCCGCAGCCTGACCGTGGTGTACCCGGAGAACGCGGCGGCGCGCGAGCTGTTCACGCGCGTGGGCAGTGTGCTGGTGCCCGGCGACGAGGCGGCGCTGGAGACGTTCCTCGGCGCGACCGCGACGTTCGCCGCGCACCTGGACTACCTGGCGACCGTCGTGGACTGGATGGCGGAGCAGGGCGTCGACCACGACGCGGCGAACGCCTTCGTGACGCACGTCTTCGGCGAGCTGGGCCGTTCGCTGCTGGAACGGCCGGACTCCCTGACCGTGATGGCCGGCAGGCACACCACGCCGGGCGGCCTGAACGAGCAGTTCCGCGACGACCTGCGCGGCGACGGCCTGCCGGACGCGGTGCGGCGCGCGCTCGACCGGATCCTCGCCCGCGTGCGGAAGTGACCGCCGGTTTTGACCGGTGCGCCCGGCGCGGGCAAGATCGTCACCAGGCCGAGTGGTGACGAGGGGGAAGCGTGTCCGGCATCCACGACATCGAGGTGGTCGTCTTCGACGTGCTCGGCACGCTGGTCGACGAACCGTCCGGCCTCCGCGCGGCGATCCGCGAGGCGGTACCGGCGGCCGGGGACGAACTCCTCGCCGTGTGGCAGGAGCACATCGAGACCGAGCAGGCACGCATCGGGCGGGGTGAACGCGACTACGCGGACTCCGAGGTCCTCGACGCCGAGGCCGCACAGCTGGTGGCCGGCCGCGCGGGGATCACCGATCCGGCGGTGATCGCCCGGCTGGCCACTGCCGGACAGCGGCACCCCGCGTGGCCCGACTCCGTCGCCGGTCTCGACCAGCTGTCCCGGCGGTTCCCCGTGCTCGCCCTGTCCAACGCCGGCCACGCCGCGCTGCTGCGGCTCAACGCGCACGCCGGGTTGCGCTGGCACCAGGCCCTGTCCAGTGCCGACGTGCGGGTGTACAAGCCGGCGCCGGAGATCTACCGGCACGCCATCGACGTCGCCGGTTGCGCGCCGGGCCGGGTCCTCATGGTCGCCGCCCACGCCTGGGACCTGCGCGGCGCCCAGGCGGTGGGCATGCGGACCGCCTACGTGCACCGCCCGGTCGGCGATCCGCCCGCGGAGTCCGACTCGTTCGACCTGCGGGTGGACGGGCTGGACGGCCTGGTGACCGCGCTCAGCAGGCCGCCTGCTTGACCAGCAGCGCGATCCGCTCCCCGACCTCGGGGGACGCCTCGGTCAGGGCGAAGTAGGTCGGCCACATCGCACCGTCGTCGAGAACCGCTTCGTCGCTGAAGCCGAGCGTGGCGTAGCGGGACTTGAACTTGCTCGCGCTCTGGAAGAAACACACGACCTTGCCGTCCCGGGCGTAGGCGGGCATGCCGTACCACAGCTTCGGCGCCAGGTGCGGGGCGCTGGCCGCCACGACCGAGTGCAGGAGTTCGGCCAGCACCCGGTCGGACTCGGGCATCCCGGCGATCTTCGCCAGCACGTCGCGCTCGGCCTCCGCCGCCTTGTCCGCGGCGGACTTGCGGCGAGCCTCCTTCTTCACCTCCTGGGCGTGCTCCTTCATCGCGGCGCGCTCTTCGGCGGTGAAGCCCTGGTACGTGCTCAAGGTGGTCTCTCCTCTGGTTCGCAGGTGTGCGGGTGGTTCGTGCAGGCACATCAGGACAGCGCCGCGGACGTGGTGGCTTCCCAGGCGAACCCGTCCGGGTCGGTGAACGAGCCGCCGTCACCGCCAATCGCGATGCGGTGCGCGCCGCTGCCCTCCGGGGGCACCCCGGCGTCCTTGGCCAGCGCGCGGCGGCGGTACAGGCCCAGCATGATCGGGCCCTCCCCGGCGGCGAACTCGACGTACATGCGGGCGAAGCTCTTGGCGACGGTGAAACCGTGGCCGGTGTAGAACTTGCGGCTCGCGGCCACGTCGGACGCGCCCAGCAGCAGCACGATGTTCTGCACCTCGCGGGACGGCGGGCGGGTGTCCTTCTTCGCCGGGGTGGCGACCTTCCAGATCGTGCCGTCCGGGGCCTGGACGACGCCGCCGCAGCCCCACATGTTCTTGGCGACCGGCTTGAGCACGGTGGCGCCGGCGTCCACTGCGGACTGGAACAGCAGCTCCACGTCGGCGGGCTGGGACACGATGAGCGAGAGGGTGAAGCCGCGGAAGCCGGTGGTCTGCTCCTGGGCCGCCCGCAGGCGGAGCCGGGAGCCGAGCCCGAAGGCGGCGGTGTAGAAGCGCTCGACGGCCGCGATGTCGGCCACTTCCAGGGTGATGGTGTTGATCGAGGTCATGTCAGGAACGTTATTCGCGGCGCCCTGACCTGCGCTTCTTGATTCCTGACCGGTTCTACGGCGGGTCGCCGACGACCTCCCGCAACTGGTGCCGCCCGCTCACGCCGAGCTTCGGGTAGGCGTTGTGCAGGTGCGAGCCCACGGTGCGCGGCGAAGTCGCCGCCCAGGTAGCGGAAGCGGTGCACCACGGCGAGTTCGGCCGCCTCGTCGAGCAGCTCCGTGGCGTCGGTCCACCGGCCGGTGTCGATCATCGCCGAGGCCAGCGCCGGGACGTGTTCCGGTCGATCTTCGCCGCCGACGTCGACGAGGACCTCGCCCGCGTGCTGGCCGTGTCGCAGCGCCCGCTGGCCGCGGCCGCGTTCGGCGAACCCGCGTCCGCGGCGGCGTGGCGGACCAAGCCGTCCTGGGGTGTGGTGTCCACTTCGGACACGACGATCAACCCGGAGGTGGAGCGGTTCGGCTACCAGCGGGCCGGCATGACGACCGTCGAGATCGACTCCTCGCACCTGGTGATGCTGTCGCACCCGGCCGAGGTCGCCGACGTCATCCGCAAGGCGGCCGCCACCGTTTAGTGAGCGCCGCCCGCGCGCGGATCAGCAGCGCGCGGGCGGCTGCCGCGGCGGTGATGCCGAACGCCGCGGCCGGAACCCAGTCGCCCCACCGGACGTACGGGGTGGCGCCTTGGTACAGCGGCACGTCCACGACGAAGACGCCGCGCTCGTCCGGCGGCATCCAGGCCAGCCGCCTGCCCTCGGCGTCGAACGCGGCGGACGTGCCGTTCAGTTCGACGATCACCGCGGACCGTCCGGACTCGACGGCGCGGACCGCTTCGGCGCTCGCCTGCTGCGGCTGCGCCCAGGTGCCGTGGAACGACGTGAGCGAGCCCTGCACGATCGTCACGTCGGCGCCCAGGCGGACGAGCTCGCGGCGCAGGTCGGGGAACATCGACTCGTAGGAGATCAGCGGGCCCGCCCCGGCCTCGCCGATGCGCAGGATCGCCGGCGCGCCGCCCGGGGCGCGGTCCTCCTCGGCGATGCCGGTGCCGCGCAGCACGCCGCCGAGCAGGGGGCGCAGCGGCACGTACTCGCCGAAGGGGACCAGGCGGCGTTTCTCGTACGTCCCGGCCAGGCCGTCCGGACCGTACTGCTGGGTGGTCTTGCGGATGCGCCCGTCGGCGGCGCGGGCGTCGACGTTGACCAGCACGTCACTGCCGGCCGCGGCGGCCGCCGCGCGCAGCCGGTCGACCGCGCCGGGGCGCGTGGCCGGGTCGAAGGGGGTGCTGCTCTGGCCCCAGACGACGACGTCCTGCCCCGTGGCGCGGCGGGTCAGCTCCAGGTGCGCGGTGAACCGTTCCTCCGCGCCGTGCACCGGACCGGGCTGCACACCCGCGACGCGGAGGCTGCCGGTGGGCACGGGATCGGGCCGCAGCAGCCCGTAGCCGAGGACCAGCGCGAAAACGCCGAGGGCCAGGCCTGCCCCGAACGTCCGCGCGGGACCCGCGAGCACCGCGACGGCGAGCCCGACGTTGACAGCGACGATGAGGAAGCCGAGCAACCAGACGCCGCCGAACGAGGCGAGCGCGAGGAGCGGCCGCGCCGGCCACTGGGTGAGCCCGAGCAGTCCCCACGCGCCGCCCAGGTGTTCCCAGGAGCGAACCGCCTCGACCGCGACCCACACCGACGGCAGGACGACGGCGGCGAGCGCGGCGCGGCCCGCGGTCGGTTCGCGCAGCAGCCGGTGCGCCACGACGCCGAACGGAACCCACAGCAGGCCGCCGACGAGCCCGAGCACCGGGGCGAGCAGCCCCACGTGCGGCAGCACCCAGTGGAAGAAGGCGAGGAAGAACCCGGCCCCGGCGAGGAAACCGCGCCAGACCGCCTCGCGGACCGAGCCCGCCCTGGCGAGCAGCACGAGCAGCGGAACGAGCCCGGCCCACGCGAGCCACCACAGGGCCGGCGCGGGAAAAGCGAGTACCAGCAGGCAGCCGCTCGCCACCGCGAGCCCGCGCACGAGCCAGCGGCGCACCCACATGGGAGCACGCTAGCTCGCGCCGGCCGGTGGAGCTGGAAGAATTCCGAAGGGGTTCCGGCACTGGCTCGCCGCCGCGCGACAGGGGTCTGACAGCGCGACGCCCGGTGCTGGTTCGAGGGAGCACGGTCCCCGCCTGCGGTAGCAGGACGCGGTCAGGCAGCGGCCACCGCACTCAGCCCAGTACCCGCTCGGCCAAGCCCCGCACCACGACGCGCATCGGTTCGGTGGGCCTGCGGAACAACCGCGAAACCAGGTCGGTGTGCTCGTCGTCGAGGGCGATGTACTGGGTCTCCGCCCGCACGCCGAACGCCAGCACCGCCGCGGGCTCGGCCATGGCGCGCGCGGCCACGATCAGGAAGTCGTAGGCGGTCGCGTCGTCGGCCTCGCCCACGGACTCGGCGTTGGTCACCGACTGCGCCCAGTAGTACAGCGCGTCCGCGGCCCGGCCGCGCCGCAGCATCGCCGTCCCGGCGAGGTCCAGCACGCCGTACTTGCGGGGGCAGCCGCGCAGCCCCTCCTCGATCACCTCGAGTTCCCGGTCCGTGCCCACGTAGGCCCGCACCAGCCAGCCGTACACGGTGTCCAGGCCGGCGTAACGCTCGTCGGCGGACAACTCGCCGGCCAGCCGGTCCATCTCCGCCGCCGAGCGCACCGCCACGATCCGGCGCAGCGTCGCGTCGTCGAGCATGCGGGGCTCGTCGTGTTCCGGGAACGCCGGGGTCAGGCAGACCGCGGCGTACTCCGGGCTGTCCGGGTCGAGGTCCTGGCGCCGCCACGCCTCCAAGGGCCACCGCGGCACCCCGGCCGTCGAAACGGGCCGCGGCTGCGCGGCGCGGTTGCGCTTGAACCTGCCGAACACGCTGACCTCCCGGTGTGGAAATGCCGCCCCATCCTCGCGCATCGCGAAGCTCCGCGGCCAGGATTCCGGCGGATGGCGTGCTTGACCGGGCGCAGCGTGGGTACCCGGTTCCGTCAACCCGGAAGGAGGACCCGATGTCGACGAGCGAGACCGGGCAGGTCACGGGCACCCAGGACAAGGACTACAACATCATCTGGTTCGTCGAGGCCTGCCTCAGCAACGCGCTGCGCCTGGAGCAGTACATCGCCGACGCCGAGCGGGACGGCGACAGCGAACTGGCCGAGTTCTTCCGCCGCGCGCAGGGTGAGAGCCGCAAGGGGGCCGAGCAGGGGAAGGCCTTGCTGCGTCAGCGCCTCGCCGACGGGGGCACGTCGTCGGTCGACGAGACCGGTCTCGGGCCGACCGACGAGGCGGTCGGCTGACCGCCCGGCGCGCACGCGTCGAGGACGTGCACGACCTGGCCATGGCGATGCCGCACGTCCAGCGCGTCGAAGGCACCCGGGGCAGGCCCGTCTACCAGGTCGGCGGGCGGTCGTTCGTGTTCTTCCGCAACCCGCGCCCGGACGCGGCCGACCCGGTGACGGGCGAGCGCTACCCGGACGTGATCGTGTTCTGGGTCGGCTCCGAGGCCGACAAGGAAGCCCTCGTCGCCGACGAGCGCTCGCCGTTCTTCACGACGCCCCACTTCCGCGGGCACCCGTCGGTGCTGCTGCGGGAGGCGCATGTCGGCCTGCTGGACTACGACGAGCTGGCCGAGATCGTCCAGGACGCTTGGCTGGCCCGCGCGTCGCCGCGCCGGGCCAGAACCTGGCTCGCGGCGCACGGGCTGTCCACTTCGGACTAGGCGGCGAGGGGCGCACATCGAAGCGGCGGTCTGCACTTCCGGGCCACCGGCGATCACCGCCGCGAGCCGGGCGGGATCAGCGCCCAGCGGCCGCTGCCAACTCCAGCGCCTGGTGCCACCTCCGGCAGCGCCTCCACCGCCTCCACCACCGCGCACGGAGCAGCCGCGGCCGAACCGCGGCGGCGGTTCCCCGAAGGCGGGCGCGATCAGCGCCCAACCGCCGGCGGGGCGCTCCAGCGCCTGCAGCGCCGCCAACTCGGGGAGCTCCTTCGCCCAGCCAGCACCGGCGGCGGCCAGCAACTCCAGCGCCCGGCGCCAACTCCGGCAGGCCCCAGCCGCCGCCAGCGCCTCCGTCAGCGCCGTCAGCGCCCAGCCGCCGCAGGCAACTCCAGCGCCTGCAGCGCCGCCACCAGCGGCGCCAGCTCCGGCAGCTCCTCGGCCGCCGCGAGCGCCTCCGTCAGCGCCCGGTCGTGCGTGGGCCGCGCGGCGTCCAGCAGCTCCCGCCCCGCGGCGGTCACCTCGGTGTAGATCCCGCGCCGGTCGGTCGGGCACAGGTAACGCTGCAGCAGCCCCCGGTCCTCCAGCCTGCTGACCAGCCGCGTCGTCGCGGACTGGCTCAGCACGACGGCACTGGAGAGCTGGTTCATGCGCAGGTGGAAGCCGTCCTGGCGGGACAGCACCTCCAGCACCGTGTACTCGCTCACGGACAGCTCGTGGTCGCGTTGCAGCGCGCGCTCCAGCCGGTCCTCGATCCGGGCGTGCAGCGCCGCCAGGGTCCGCCAGCCGTGTGCGCGGGCTTCGACCGCGTCGTCGGGCAGTGACACGCTTCACCTCTTCCTCGCAGGCCCCCAGTCTACTTGCCTGCTAGTCTAGCCGTCGTTGGCAATAACCGGCGTGTGCAACTATTGCGAAAGCGGGTAGTTGTCCACGCTGATCCCCCAAGCTCTCACGAGGAACCACATGCCTGTCGCCCTCATCGCGCTGGCCATCGCCGCCTTCGGCATCGGCACCACGGAGTTCGTGATCATGGGCCTGCTGCCCGAGGTCGCCACCGACCTCGGCGTCTCGGTGCCCACGGCCGGACTCCTGATCTCCGGTTACGCCCTGGGCGTCGTGGTCGGCGCGCCCCTGCTCACCGCGCTCGGCTCCAAGGTGCCGCGCAAGACGGTCCTCACCGGCCTGATGGTGTTGTTCATCGCGGGCAACGTCGTCTCCGCGATCGCCCCCGGATACGGTCTGCTCATGACCGGCCGCGTGGTCGCCGCCCTCTCGCACGGCGCGTTCTTCGGCGTCGGCTCGGTCGTCGCCGCCTCGCTCGTGCCGAAGTCCCGCCAGGCGAGCGCCATCGCGATCATGTTCACCGGCCTGACCGTCGCCAACGTGCTCGGCGTGCCCGGCGGCACCGCGCTGGGCCAGCAGCTCGGCTGGCGCTCCACGTTCTGGGCGGTGGCCGGCCTCGGCGTGATCGCCCTGCTGGGCGTCGTCGCGCTCGTCCCCCGCCAGCCCGTCACCGAGGGCCAGAGCCTGCGCAGCGAGCTGGCCGTGTTCCGGCGGCCGCAGGTGTGGCTCGCGCTGGCCATGACCGCGCTCGGCTTCGGCGGGGTGTTCGCCTCCTTCACCTACATCGCGCCGATGATGACCGGCGTCGCCGGCTTCTCCCCCGGCGCGGTGACCTGGCTCCTCGTGTTGTTTGGCGGGGGCCTGGTGGTGGGCAACCTGCTCGGGGGCAAGGCCGCCGACCGCGCGCTGATGCCGAGCCTGTACGTCATCCTGGCCGCGCTGGCCGTGGTGCTCGTCGCGTTCGTCTTCACCGCGCACGCGCAGCTGCCCGCCGCGGTCACGATCGCGTTGTTCGGCGCCGCCGGGTTCGCGACCGTGCCGCCGCTGCAGGCACGCGTCATGGCCAAGGCCGGCGACGCGCCGGCACTGGCGTCGGCCGCGAACATCGCGGCCTTCAACCTCGGCAACGCGGGCGGCGCCTGGCTGGGCGGGCTCGCGATCAGCCACGGCCTCGGCTACACCGCTCCGAACTGGATCGGCGCGGTGCTGGCCGCCGCCGGGCTCGGCGTCGCGCTGGTCTCCGGCGCGCTCGACCGGCGCCCGGCCGCCCGGACGCAGCCGGAGATCCCGGCCGTCCACCGATGAACGACAGCGAAAGGAAAGACATGACCGCCATTCCCACGGTCGAACTGAACAACGGCGTCCACATGCCGCAGGTGGGCTACGGGGTCTTCCAGGTCCCCGCGGACGAGACCACCCAGGCGGTCACCGCGGCCCTGGAGGCCGGATACCGCAGCATCGACACCGCGACCGCCTACGCCAACGAGGCCGCGGTCGGCAAGGCGCTGGCCCAGTCCGGCATCGCCCGCGAGGAGCTGTTCGTCACCACCAAGCTGTGGAACTCCGACCATGGCTACGACGAGACGCTGCGCGCGTTCGACAAGAGCATGGCCGACCTGGGCCTGGAGTACCTGGACCTGTACCTGATCCACTGGCCGGTCCCGGAGGCCGACCGCTACGCCGACACCTGGCGCGCGTTCGAGGCGCTCTACTCCGACAGCCGCATCCGCGCGATCGGCGTGTCCAACTTCCAGCCGCACCACCTGGACCGGCTGGCGCAGGAGAGCCAGATCGTGCCCGCGGTCAACCAGATCGAGCTGCACCCCTACCTGCAGCAGGCCGAGCTCCGGGAGTACCACGCCCAGCACGGCATCGTGACCGAGGCGTGGAGCCCGCTGGCCAAGGGCGGCGAGCTGCTCGGCGAGCAGGCGATCACCGCGCTCGCGGACAAGCACGGCCGCACCCCGGCGCAGATCGTGCTGCGCTGGCACCTGCAGCTGGGCAACGTCGTGATCCCGAAGTCGGTCACGCCGTCCCGGATCAAGGAGAACCTCGACGTGTTCGGCTTCGAACTCGACGAGAGCGACCTCGCCGAGCTGGCGAAGCTGGAGAAGGGCCTGCGCACCGGGCCCGACCCGGACACCTTCAACGTCCGCTGACGCCGGAACACCCGCGGCCGGGCCGCCGCTACCGGCGGCCCGGCCGGTCCCGGCGCAGGCTCGTGGCCAGCACGGCCGCCTGGGTGCGGCGCTGCATCCCGAGCTTGTGCAGCAGCCGCGACACGTAGTTCTTCACGGTCTTCTCGGCCAGGAACATGCGTTCGGCGATCTCGCGGTTGGTCAGTCCCTCGCCGATCAGGTCGAGCAGTTTGCGTTCCTGCTCCGACAGCCGCGCCACGGCGCCGGACGGCGCGGCCTCGTCCCGGATGCGGGACATCAGCGCCGAAGCGGCCCGGTTGTCCAGCAACGACTTCCCGGCCCCGACCTGCCGCACCGCCGACACCAGTTCCATGCCCCGCACGTCCTTCACGACGTATCCGCCGGCGCCGGCCAGTATCGCGTCGAGCATCGCCTGCTCGTCGGTGTAGGACGTGAGGATCAGGCAGTGCAGCTCCGGCATCCGGGACCGCAGCTCCCGGCACAGTTCGATGCCGCTGCCGTCGGGCAGCCGCAGGTCCAGCACCGCCACGTCCGGCCGCGCCGCCGGGATCCGCGCCAGCGCCTCGCCCATCGTCGAGGCCTCGCCCACCACGGTCAGCTCCGGGTCTGCGTCCACCAGGTCCGCGACTCCGCGCCGCACCACCTCGTGGTCGTCGACCAGGAAGACCGTGATCATCCCCTCACCTCATCGGTAGCGACGGCGGTCCCGCAGCGGATCGGTCTCGAGCATGACGGCCTCGAACTTCTGCAGGCTCACCGTGAAGACCAGGATGACGATCGGTACGAGCAACATCAACCACAACATTCGCGCCCACCCCTGCTCAGCGTTCGTTGCTCACCGGCTACCCCGCCGGGTGGACCGCTAACCCGTGTCGTTACTCATCGGATACGCGACGCGTGGCCGGCCCACGCCTGGTCACGCAGCACGTATTTCTGGATCTTGCCGGTGGAGGTCTTGGGCAGCGGGCCGAACACCACCCGCCTGGGTGCCTTGAACCGCGCGATCCTCCCCCGGACGAACTCGATGATCTCCTCGGCGGTCGCCGACGCCCCCTCCTGCAGGGTCACGAAGGCCGCGGGCACCTCGCCCCAGTGGTCGTCCGGCACCGCGATCACGGCGACCTCCAGCACCGCCGGGTGGTCGGCGATCACCTGCTCCACCTCGACACTGGCGATGTTCTCGCCGCCGGAAATGATCACGTCCTTGCTGCGGTCGCGCAGCTCGACGTAGCCGTCGGGGTGCATCACGCCGAGGTCGCCGGTGCGGAACCAGCCGTCCGGCGCGGCCTGCGCGGTGGCGTCGGGATCCCGGTAGTAGCCCAGCATGACGTTGTTGCCGCGCACCGCGATCTCGCCGGTGGTCACGCCGTCGGCGGGCACGTCCGACCCGTCCCCGGTGACGACCCGGGCCCGGCAGGACACCAGGTTTCCCACGCCCTGCCGTGCCTTGAGCCGGGCCTGCGCGGCGGTGTCCAGCGTGTTCCACTCCGGACGCCAGTCGCAGATCATGATCGGCCCGAACGTTTCGGTGAGCCCGTACAGGTGCGTGACGTCGAAGCCCAGTTCCCCCATGCGGCGCAGGATCGCCGGGCTCGGCGGGGCGCCCCCGGTGGCGACGCGAACCGGGTGCGCGACCGGCGCGGCCTCCGGGGCGTAGGCGAGCATCGACAGCACGGTCGGGGCGCCGTTGAGGTGCGTGACGCCCTCGTCGCGGATCAGCCGCCACACCAGGGCCGGCTCGACCTTCGGCAGGCAGACGTGCGTCGCCGCGGCCGCGGTCACCGCCCACGGGAAGCACCAGCCGTTGCAGTGGAACATGGGCAGCGTCCACAGGTGCACCGACGACGGCGAGAGCCCGGTGTGCCCGACCATCGCCAGCGCCTGCAGGTACGCCCCGCGGTGGTGGTACATCACGCCTTTCGGGCGACCGGTCGTGCCCGAGGTGTAGTTGATCGACAGCAGGCCGCGCTCGTCGCGCGGCGCCTCGGCCCGCGGTGCCGCGCCGGCGAGCAGCCCCTCGTACTCCTCCCCCGCGCGGATCACCTCGACCGGCCTGCCCAGCCTGTCCAGCACCTCGGCGACGAGCTCGTCGAACACCGGGTCGTGCACCAGCACCGCGGCCTCGCAGTGGTCCAGGATCCAGGCGATCTCGCCGGCGGCCAGGCGCGTGTTGACCGCGACCAGCGGCACCCCGGCCCACGGCACCCCGAAGTTGGCTTCCAGCAGCACGTGCGTGTTCGGCGCGAGCACGGCGACCGGCCGCCCCCGCGCGAGCGGCGCGAGTGCCCCGGCCAGCCGGCGGCACCGGTCGGCGAACTCGGCGTAGGTGAAGCGACGCTCCCCGTCGACCACCCCGACCCGGTCACCGTGGGCCGCCTCCGCCCGGTCCAGGAAGGACACCGGCGACAGCGGCTCGAAGGACAGCTCCGTCACGCGGTCGAGCGTAACGCCCGCGAGATCGTTTCCGCTGCTGTCGAAATCCGCGGTAGAACCGGTCCATGACCGAGCGCGGACGCAGCGTGCTGGCGATCCCGGTGCCGGCCGCCGACCCGCTGCTGGCACGTGCGGCCGAACTGTCGCCGGCCGCCCGCCGGGGCCTGCCCGCGCACATCTCGCTGCTGTACCCGTTCCGGCCGGCCGCCGACCTGGACGAGGCCACCGTCACGGCGCTGGCCGAACTGCTGGAACGGCAACCCGCGATGGAGGTCCGCTTCGAACGCTGCCACCACCACGACGGGTTCGTGTACCTGCGGCCCGAGCCGCTCCAGCCGCTGACCGGGCTGATCGCGACCCTGCGGCGGCGGTGGTCCGCGGTCCTCCCCCAGGGCAGCCGGCCCGGCGACGACGTCGGCGCGCACCTGACCGTCGCGATGGGCGCGAGCCCCCGGGAGGCCGCCGCGCTGATGCGGTCGGTCGAGGCCACGCTGCCACTGGCGGCCCGGCTCACCGAGGCGTGGCTCGCCGTCTTCGACGGCGTCTGGCAGCCGCGAGACCGGTTCCGGTTCCCGGGCCCCGCCCGCTAGACCGGATCTAGCGGCCGATCTAGCGCCTACCGGTCGAGAACGGGAGGAGGCCGCCATGGAGGACGTCCTGAGGGTCCTGGTCCTGATCGGGAGCACCCGGGAGGGCCGGGCCGGTCAGCAGGTCGGGCAGTGGTTCGCCCGCACCGCGGGCGAGCGCGACGACCTCGAGCTGTCCGTGGTGGACCTGGCGGAGTTCGACTTCCCGGCCCGCTACCCGGCCCGCGCCACCCCGGCGATGACGGCCTTCACCTCCCGGATCGACCGCGCGGACGCGTTCGTCGTCGTCACCCCGGAGTACAACCGCAGCTTCCCGGCCTCCCTGAAGCAGGCGATCGACTTCGCCTACGACGAGTGGCAGGCCAAACCGGTCGCGTTCGTGTCCTACGGGTGCAGCTGCGCCGGGCTGTACGCGGTCGAGCAGCTGCGCGTGGTGTTCACCGAGCTGCACACCGTGACGCTGCGCAACACCGTGAGCTTCAACCTCTTCGACATGGGGCCTGACGGCGGCCCGCGGGACGAGGCCGTCCGCCACGCGGCCGGCCCGATGCTCGACCAGCTCGTCTGGTGGGGCACCGCGCTGCGCGCCGCCCGCCGGGCCCGCCCCTACGTGGCGTGAACAAGGAAGGAAGGACCATGAGCGACCTGGCGATCGAAACGTCCGGGCTGGTCAAGGTGTTCGGCAAGACCCGCGCCGTGGACGGCGTGGATCTGGCCGTGCCCGCCGGCACCGTGTACGGCGTGCTCGGACCGAACGGCGCGGGCAAGACCACCGCGGTGCGGGTGCTGGCCACCCTGCTCCGGCCAGACGGCGGCCAGGCCAGGGTGTTCGGCCACGACGTGCTGCGGGAACCGGACGCGGTGCGGCAGCGGGTGAGCCTCACCGGCCAGTACGCCTCGATCGACGAGGACCTGACCGGCATCGAGAACCTCGTGCTGCTGGGCCGCCTGCTGGGCCACCGCAAGCCCGCCGCGCGGCGCCGCGCCGACCAGCTGCTGGAGGCGTTCGGCCTGACCGACGCCGGCGGCAGGCAGGTGAAGAACTACTCCGGCGGCATGCGGCGGCGCATCGACATCGCGGCGAGCATCCTGCGCACCCCGGACGTGCTGTTCCTGGACGAGCCGACCACCGGACTGGACCCGCGCAGCCGCAACCAGGTGTGGGACATCGTGCGGATCATCGTCGCGCAGGGCACCACGGTCCTGCTCACCACCCAGTACCTCGACGAAGCCGACCACCTCGCCGACCGGATCGCGGTCATCGACCACGGCAAGGTGATCGCCGAGGGCACCCCCGGCGAGCTGAAGGCCTCCGTCGGCGCCGGCTCGATCCACGTCCGCCTGCGCGACGGCGCCCAGCGCGCCGAGGCCCAGCGGGTGATGGCCCGAGCGCTCGGGTCCACTGTGGAGCTCGGCGGCGACCCGGTGTCGCTGACCGCGCGCATCGGCGGCGGCGAGTCCGACCTGGGCGCGGCCGAGCACGCCGCCCGCGCGCTGGCCGAACTGACGCAGGCCGGCATCACCGTCGACGACTTCGCCCTCGGCCAGCCCAGCCTCGACGAGGTGTTCCTGGCCCTGACCGACCACCCCGCGGAAGAGGAGGCAGCGGCATGACCGCGACCACGACCGACACGACCCCGGCCTACACCCCGGCGGCCGAAAGCCTGCACGCCGTGCTCGACGCCGGCGAGCAGCCGCAACGGCCCAGCGCGCTGTCGGCGTCGCTGACGTTCGGCTGGCGGGCCATGCTGAAGATCAAGCACGTGCCCGAGCAGCTGTTCGACGTCACCGCGTTCCCGATCATGATGACGCTGATGTTCACCTACCTGTTCGGCGGCGCGCTGGCCGGGTCGACCACGCAGTACCTGCAGTTCCTGCTGCCCGGGATCCTGGTGATGAGCGTCGTGATGATCACGATGTACACCGGGCTGGGCGTGAACATCGACATCGAGAAGGGCGTGTTCGACCGGTTCCGCACCCTGCCGATCTGGCGGCCTGCCGCGCTGGTGGGCGCGCTGCTGGGCGACGTGTTCCGCTACAGCACGGCCTCGGCGGTCATCCTCAGCGTCGGGCTGATCCTCGGCTTCCGGCCGGCGGGCGGCGTCGGCGGCGTGCTCGCCGGCATCGGGCTGCTGCTGGTGTTCTCGTTCGCGTTCTCCTGGATCTGGACCATGTTCGGGCTGCTGCTGCGCACCGAGAAGTCGGTGATGAGCGTCAGCATGATGGTGCTGTTCCCGCTGACGTTCCTGTCCAGCGTGTTCGTCGACCCGGCCACGATGCCCGGCTGGCTGCAGGCGTTCGTGAACGTCAACCCGGTGACGATCCTGTCCGACGCGGTGCGCAGCCTGATGATGGGCGCCCCGGACGGCAGCGACGTCATGTGGACGTTCATCGCCAGCGGAGCGCTGCTCGCGGTGTTCGGCACGCTGACGATGCGGCTCTACAACCGCAAGTGACACGGAACTGTCGCCCCGCCGGCCTGCGTGGCGGTGCGGGTAGCGGAGCGAGTTGCGGGCGTGGTTCGGACGGCTCCGCCGCCCGAAACCCACCTAAAGCCGCCAGGTGATGCCGGGTTCGCCCGGGTCGTAGCGGCAGCTCGCGCCGGTCGAGACGGTCGCCCGCAGGTGCTCGGCGAGCTGGGGGTGGCGACCGTCCAGCCGGCGCAGGGTGTCGCGGATCCGGGCGGTCACGGTCTTGCGGGCGCGCTCGGCCTCGTCCCCGAGACGCCGGGTGCGCCCGCCGAGACCGGCGGCGGCACGCAGTTCCTCCAGCAGGGCCGCCCGCTCGCTGTCGAGCCGGGCGGCCCTGTCGTCGTCGCCGCGGGCGGCCGCCGCGTCGATCTCGTCGTCCAGCGCGGCGAGACGGCGCCGGTAGGCCGCCTTCGCCGTGTCGTCGAGGACCTCGTCCCCGCCGAGGCGCCGGGTGGCCACCACCACCTCGCCGCCCGCCGGGTCCAGCAGCCGCACCGCGGGCACGTCGGTGCCCGGGTGGCTGAGCAGGAAGTGCAGGTCCCGCAGGCCTTTCGCGTCCGGCAGGTGCACCGTGCGCCCGGCCAGCGCGAGCGTCCACGTCGTGCCGGTGAACCGGAACTCCCCGGTGACGGCCGGCTCGTGGCCCCGGGCGCGCAGGCGCCGCACGCGTTCCGGCACGTGCCGCAGGCCCAGCTCGGCCGCCTCGGCGGCGATCACGTCCAGCAGCTCGGCGGCTTCGCGCTCGTCGCCCGGCGCGGCCCGGTCCAGCAGCGCGGCGGCCCGCGCCAGCCGGGCTTCCACCACCCACGGCCGGGCCCACATCGACTCGGCCGACCGCTCGGCCGCGCGGTACCGCTCCAGCGCCTCGTCCCAGCGCCGCCCCGCCGCGGCCAGCTTCCCCAGCCACAGGGTGACCGGGCCGCTGATCTCGAACCCGAACACCGACACCAGCCACTGCCCGTCGTAAGGCAGCAGCGCTTCCCTGGCCCGCTCGGCCAGTCGCTCGTCACCGGCGGCCGCCGCGGTCTGCGCCTGCAACCGCAGGAACATCGGCAGGTACGACCGCGGGAACGGATCCCGCTCCCCCAGCCCGGCCAGGTACTCGGCCGCCGCGGCCGCGTCGCCGCGCTGCGCCGCGGTGGTGGCCTCCAGCAGTCCCGGGTAGGGGTAGTCGCCGGGGCCGAGGCCGGCGTGGAACTCGGCGAGCTCGTCGAACCGGCCCTGCTGCAGCAGAAGCGACCACCGGTGGTGGCGCAGCATCGGCAGGAAGTGGGTGTGGTGCACCTGTTCCGGCGTCGACAGGACATCGTCGAACAGGGCCTCCGCGTCGGCGAACCGGCCCTGGAACCCGGCCAGGATGCTCTGGTCGATCTGCGCGCCGAACTGCATCCGGCGGGAGTCGCCCTGCTCGGCCAGCGCCACAAATGCCCGCATCTGGTCGAAGTACCGCGGATCGCCCAGCTCTAGCAGCGCGACCCAGCGCAGCGAGGTGGCGTACTGCTCGGTCTCGGTGTCCCCGCTGCGGTGCGCGACCTCCGCCAGCTCCGCCATCAGCGCTTCGCGCTCGACCGCCGTGCCCAGCCCCCAGATCGAGTCGTGCAGCGTGGACAGGCTGAAGCCGAGCGCCTCGTCGTCGCCGTCCTCGCGGGCGAGCCTGCCCAGCTGGACGATCACCTCCCTGGCCCGGTCCTCCAGCGGACGTTCGGTTTCGCCCGGCCCGATCAGCGCGCGGTGGGCCTCGGCGATCAGCCCGGCCTTCAGTTCGGCGCGCTCCGCGTCGTCGCCCCAGCGGTAGGCGGTCAGCGCCACGCGGGCCAGCAGCTCCGCGTCGCCCAGCGCGCGGGCCTGGGCGCTCGCCTCCTCGAACACCGCCCAGCCCTCGGCGGGCTCGTCGAAGTGGTGCAGCTCGCCGCCCAGTTCGAGCAGGACGAGCACACGCCGCCGCGGCTCGTCGGTGATCTCGGCGGCGCGGCGGAAGTGCCCGATGGCTTCCTCGAACGCCATCCGGCCGGACGCGGCCCGCGCGGCGGCGACGAGCAGGTCCACCGCCCGTGACGGCGGCACCAGCGGGCCGGCGAGGTAGGCGTGCCGCGCGGCTTCGGCGGGCAGGATCCGGTCCGCGAGCGCGGGGTTGCCCTCCAGCGCGGTGACCACCGCGGCGTGGCGTTCGCGGGTCTCGTCCTCGCCGAGCGAGTCGTAGAGCGTTTCGCGCACCAGGTCGTGGGCGAAGGCGAACCGGCCGCCGCCGCGCACGGCGACCAGCCGCGCGGCCACGGCCTGGTCGAGCAGCCGGTCGGCGGGCGCGGCGGGGATCGCGGCGACCGCGGCGAGCACCTGGCGGTGGAACTGCTGCCCGAGCACCGCGGCGGTGGTCAGCAGCCCGACGACCGGTTCCGGCAGCAGCGACAGGCGGCGGCGCACCGCGTCCCGCACCCCGGGCGCGATCGCGGTGACCGATCCGCCGCTGTGCCACAGGCGCGCGGCCTGCTCGACGAAGAACGGGTTGCCGCCGGTGCGCCGGTGCACCTCGGCCACGACGTCCTGGCCCGGGGTCTCGCCGACGGTGCGGGCGATGAGCCGGCCGACCTCGTCGGGTTCCAGGCCGGTGAGCGTGATCGTGCGGGCCTTGGCGACCAGGGAGGACAGCATCGGCCGCAGCGGGTGCTCGGCGACCTCGACCTCCGCGTCGCGGTAAGTGCCGATCAGCAGCAGCCGCTCGAACCAGGTGTGCCCGGCGGCGAACTCGAGCAGCTTGAGGGAGGCCGTGTCGGCCCAGTGCAGGTCGTCCAGCGCGACCACCACCGGACGGCTGTGCGAGGCGGTGACCAGTGCGCTGGTGACGGCGTCGTAGAGGCGGAACCCGTCCGGAGTCTCCCGCGGGTCCGCCTCGCCCAGCAGCACCGCCAGCCCGCCCCCGGCGTCCCGTTCCACGGCGGCCCACTCGTCGGCGGTCGCGGCGCGCCGCAGCCCGCGCAGGACCTGCACCCACGGCCAGTAGCCGGGCGCGCTGCCGGAGTCCCAGCACGCGCCGCCGAGGACGAGCGCGCCCAGCCGGCGGGCCTCGTCCGCAGCGCCGGTGACCAGGGTGGTCTTGCCGATCCCGGGCTCCCCGGTGACCAGCACGAGCCCGCCGTGGCTGTCCACCGCCCGCCCGATCTCGGCGCGCAGCAGGCCGGCCGGGTGGTCACGGCCGATCAGGGCGGGTTCGAGGTGGGTGTCCATCACCCCTGACGCTAGCGCGCCGATGTCCGGATTGTCCGCCGGTTAACAGTTCCCGGTCACCGTGTGTCCGTGCGGTAGCGGCCCGGCGTGGTGCCGACGACGGCGGCGAAGGCCGCGATGAAGCTGCTGGGGTTCGACCAGCCGCAGGCGTGGGCGACGTGCGTGGTGTCGTGGCCCTCGGCCAGCAGGACGAGCGCGTGGTGGACGCGCACCTGGGTCCGCCACTGGTAGGAGGTCATGCCGAGCTCGCGGCGGAAGAGCCGGCTGAGGGTGCGGGCACTGGCCCCGGTCCGCCGTCCCAGCCCGGCCAGCGGGGTGTTGTCCGCGGGCTGCTCGTACAGGATCCGCGCGACCGCCCGCAGCCGGTCGTCGCGGGGCTCCGGGAGTTGCAGCGGCTGCTCGCCGGCTTCGCGGAGTTCGTCGACGAGCACCCGGCGGAGCCGCGCGTTCGCGGCGCGGTCCCGGTCGCGGGGACCGGTCAGCGCGAGCAGGACCTCCCTGGCGAGGGCGGAGGCCAGGAACACGGCCGGCCGGACGGGCGCCAGCTGGGCCGGCGACGGCGGCAGGAAGACGATCCGCATGTCGGTGTGCCCGTGCGCGCGGTGGTGGTGCGGGCAGCCCGCCGGAATCCACGCGACGCGGTTGGCGGGGACGATCGACGTGCCGCCCTCGGTGTGCACGGACAGGACGCCTTGGGCCGCGTAAACCAGGTACCCTCGCGTGTGGGAGTGGTCGGCGCTCGTCCCGCCCGCCACCTCCGGCGCCCGCGACAGTGGATCGCATGAGGACGCCCGCACGATTTCGCCCATCACCGAAGCGACGATGCTGCCCTCCGCCAGCCGTGGGTCGGTCGACGGCGCCAGCTCGCCCACGCACTCGATTCCCAGCACCCGCGGGAACACCACGGAGGGGGAGTGGCCCTGGCGGGTCCGCAGGTCCGACCGGTTCAGCCCGGCGCCCCGCAACCGCACGAGGCTGATGCCGGTCACGACGAGCCTGCCGTGGGAGGCGCTCGCCGCGCTGCCCGAGACGTACCTGACGGCGCAGGGCGCGCTGGACGCGCTGGGGGTGGCGCGCGGTGAGCGGTTGCTGATCCGCGGCGGGACCTCGTCCGTGGGTATGGCGGCGGCGTCGATCGCGGCCGCACTCGGGGCCGAGACCGCCGCCACGACCCGGCGGCGGCACAAGGCCGCGGCGCTGGTCGCCGACCACGTCCTCGTCGACGAGGGCGGGCCGCTCACGATCGAGGCGTGGCCGGAGGGCCCTGATCACGTCCTCGACCTGGTCGGGACGAGCACGGTGCTGGATTCGCTGCGGCTGGTCCGCCGCGGCGGAACGGTGTGCGTCGCGGGCTCGCTCAGCGGCTGGCTGATCCCGGCGTTCGAGCCGATCGCGATGATCCCCACCGGCACCAGGCTGACCGCTTTCCACAGCGACACCGTGCGCGGCGCGGCGGGCGCGGCCGTGCTGCAGCGGGTCGTCGACCAGGTCGAGGCCAGGGTCCTCCACCCGCACGTCGACCGGGTCTTCAGCCTCGACGACGTCGCCGAAGCGCACCGCTACCTGGAGGACGACCAGGCGACCGGGAAGGTGGTGCTCGTGCCCTGACCGGCCGCGGATCTCCCCCGTGGCGGCGCCGATAGCCTCACCGCATGAACCGACTCCGAGTGGCGGGAGATCCCGGACCTGACCGGTCCGAGCGCCACCGTTCCGGGTTCGTCGCTATCCGCCATCGGCTTGTGGTGCTCGGCCTCTGCGAATCCTCGTGCGCGTCTGTCCGCGGCGAGTCCGAAGGTCGCCGTGCTCAGGACGCACGCCTCGTGTTGACCGGGCACGGCGGCGAATTCGGAGTCCACCTTCGACGTGAACTCCCGTCGGTGCCCGACGAGTCCGGCCGGGGGCTGGCCGAACCGGCGCACGCATAACGGTTACGGGCTGTTCATCCGGCCCCGCCTTTACACCGGGAGCCACCGCCACCACACTCCACGCAGTACTGTGCGGATCCGCTGGGGAGGCGAGGATGCGCTGGCGTGAGCTGCTGCCCAGGGCGGGCGAGGTCCCGGGGCGGGGCAGGGCGGCCTCGACCGCCGTCGCCGCTTTCCTGTTCGCCGCGCTCGGCACCGGGTTGTACCTGGCTTTCGCCGAGGACACCGGGATCGCCGGGCGTCAGCTCGGCGGGCGCGGCCAGCCGCTGCCGTTCCCGCCCGGCACCGCGGCCACCCTGTGGTGGGACTTCGCGCTGATCGCCGGCTACGGGCTCGCCGTGCTGCTGGGCACCACCGCGGCGCTGTGGGTCTGCCGGCCGGGCACCGCGATGTACGAGGTCGCCCGCTTCGGCCGCATCGCCGGGCTGGTCGCGGTCGTCTCGGACGTCCTGGAGAACGTGTTCCTGCTGGTCGCCACCTGCGATCCGGCCCCCGTCCCGCTCGAACTGGCCAGTGCGGCCGCGGTCACCAAGTTCGCCGGGCTGCTCCCGGCGCTCCTGCTCGCGCTCTACGGCATCGTGCTCACCCTGCTCCGCTCGGCGCGGCCGGTGAAGCACGACCCGCCCGACGGCGTCTGCTCGGCCGCGCTCAAACCAGAGGACCCCGACGGCGCCTGCGACGAAGGCGAAACCACGGCAGCCACCCGGTGGCGCAACGGGTACCGCCTGCCCCCGGGCGAACCGACCGGCGGCACCGGGTTCGCGTTGTCCGGCGGCGGGATCCGCTCGGCCAGCGTCGCGCTCGGCGCGCTCCAGCCGCTGCGGCAACGGCTCCTCGGCGCCCAGTACCTGGTGTCCGTCTCCGGCGGCGGCTACACCGCGGGCGCGCTGGTGCAGGCCCTCACCACGGCGACCGATCCGAAGGAGCCGCCCCGCGGCCGTCCGGTCGCGACACCGGAAACCGCGTTCGGCCCCGGCAGCGTCGAGGAAGACCACGTCCGGCGTCACGTCAGCTACCTCGCAGGCACGCGGGCCGAGCTGCTCACCGCCCTCGGCGTGATCGCCCGCGGCCTGGTGCTGTCGCTGTTCCTGGTGTTCGCCCCCGCGGTCGTGCTCGGCGTGGCCGCCGGCTGGCTGTACCAGCAGGTCCCGCTCACCGTGTTCCCCGGCGACGGCGGTTACCCCGCGCCCCGGCTGGGCGCGCTGCTGTCACTGGGCCTGACGCTGGTGTTCGCCGCCGTGATCTCCCTGGTGGCCCGCTGGATTCCGCCGGCGAAGCCGCTGCTGCGCCAGATCGCCCGGCGCCTGTCCACCAGGCTCGCGCTGCTCGCCGGCCTGATCGCGCTGCTCACGCTCGGCCTGCCCGCCATCGCCTGGCTGGCCGACCGGCTGCTCACCCTGACCCCGCCCTCGATCACGCTCGGCAGCCCGTTCGTCGCGCTGCTGCTGACCTACGTGTCCGCACTGGCGACGATGGGGTGGCGCAACCGCAAGGTCGTCACCAAGGCGCGCGACTCGCTCGACGCGCTCACCGCGGCGCTGCCGACCAGCCTCACCCAGCGCCTCCTGGTGATCATCACGACCACGGTCCTCGCCCTGGCCTGGCTGCTGCTGTTCGCCTCGGTGATCACGCCGCTGGGCGAGCCGGACCTGCTGTGGGCCGCGCTCGGTCTGGTGGTCGTGCTGATCGTCGTCGGCGGGCTGATCGACGAGACCTCGCTCAGCCTGCACCCCTTCTACCGGGAACGGCTGGCGTGCACGTTCGCCGTGCGCCGAGTCCGCCGTGACGACGGGCAGGTCGTCGCCGCGCCCTACCCGAGCACCGAGCGCAGCTCGCTCGCGACCTACGGGCACGCCGAGAACTTCCCGCGCGTCGTGTTCGCGGCGGCGGCGAACCTCACCGGCGAAGGCCGCACCTCCCCCGGGCTCGGCGCCGTCTCCTTCACGATGAACAGCCGCTGGGTCGGCGGCCCGGACGTCGGCTGGATCGAGACCGCGCGGCTGCAGGAGTCGGTGCCGGGCCGGTTCCGTCGGGACCTGACCGTCCAGGGCGCGGTCGCGATCAGCGGGGCGGCGTTCGCGTCGTCGATGGGCCGCGCATCGCGCTGGTACCAGATCCTGCTCGCCCTGTCCGGGGCCCGGCTGGGCACGTGGCTGCCCAACCCGGACGTGCTGCTGCGCTGCCCGCCGCGCACCGACCGCGCCGCCTGGGCCTACCCCGCGCTGCCGCACGCGCGACGGCTGCCCTACCTGCTGCGCGAGGTGCTCGGCATCCACTCGCACGCCGACCGGCTGCTGCACGTCACCGACGGCGGGCACTACGACAACCTCGGCCTGGTCGAGCTGTTCCGCCGCCGCTGCACGACGATCTACTGCATCGACGCGGGCGCGGACGCGCCGCCGACGGCGGGCGGGCTGGCCTCGGCGCTCGCGCTGGCCGCGCAGGAGCTGGGCGTGCGGGTCACGCTGGACGACCCGTGGCGGTCCGAACCCGGCGGCGGGGAGCCGCTCTCGCCGGAGCACCCGCTCAGCAACCTGAACAGCAGGCTGTCGGAGAGCCCGGTGATCACCGGGACGATCCACTACCCGCCGGAGAGCGGGCAGGCCGGGGTGGGACGGCTGATCGTGGCGAAGGCGCTGCTGTGGCGGGACCTGCCCTACGAGCTGCTGTCCTACGCCGCGCACCACCCGGAGTTCCCGCGGGACGGCACGAGCGACCAGTTCTTCGACGACGGCAAGTTCGGCGCCTACGCCGAGCTCGGCAGGCAGCTGGGCGAGTACGTGGTGGCCAGGGAACTGGCGGAAGCGGCCGGCCTGCCGGAGGTGACGGAGGGCACCAGCGCGCCCGACGGAGTCGCGCCACAACCGGCCGGAAGCTAAGATCGCGGACACGACGAAACACCCGCATTCGCGTCGAATACGGGTGCTCGTCGTTGTTCTACCCGAAGAACACCGGGTGCGGACGGGAATTAGTACCAGTAATTCCCGTCCGCACCCGTTTTTTCCGTGACCCGGCCGGCTCTCACCCAGAAAACCGTCCCGGGGATCCGGAGTGCAGTCAGACCGCACCGGGACTCTCGGCCGGATCAGGGTCGGTCGACCCAGGACCCCGTGGGGTCCGGTCTCAGTTGTCGGCCTCGGCGATGCAGGTGTCCGGGGCGGAGCCCGAGTCGGCCTCGGAGGCGCCGGTCAGGATCGGCACGGTCACGCCCACGCCGTTCAGGGCGTCGGCCACCTGGACGCCGAGCACGTTGACGTTGTTGTCGCAGACACCGACGTTGTTGTCGTTGAGAACGTCGTCGACGTTGATCAGACCCAGCTGACCGGTGTCGCCGCCGTCGTCCCATCCCCCGCCCTGCGTGGCGAAGGCCGGGGAACCGATCATCATGAAACCGGCCGCAGCAGCGGCAACAATTGCGGACTTCTTGAGCACCTTTTTATTCCCCATCAACTCGACTACAGTTCCGCCGCGACGAGACTTCCGTCGCGAGCACGGCAGACATTATCAGCAGGCAAGGTGCGCCGAAAGCAAATGCGCGGGCTTGTCGCCATCACCCGGACGAACGACGTTTCGCTACCCGTGAACCAGTCTTCCGCACGCCCATACGCGATGCGCTGCGATTATCCGCCCGTTTCGCTCACACTGGTTTTCACGGCGCGTGATCGACCGTGCAGCGCGCCGGTTGGACAGCGTCTAAACCCCTCGATCAGGTAGAAGCTCGAACACGCTGGGTGAGTAGACAAGATCGGGCAATTAGCCCGGCCGTGTGACTTACAGGCATGTAATTCGCCCCCGGCCTGCTCTCCCACGTGCTCGGCAGCGCGCGCGGGGCACCGGATCGGCCGCGCGGACGCCGCTCCACGACCCCGTTCGCGCGCACGAAAAAACACCCGCATCCGAATCCGAATGCGGGTGTTCGCGTTTCCCACTAACCCGAAGAAAAGGCGCGGACGGGAATCAGTACCAGTGATTCCCGTCCGCACCCGTGCACAGCACCCCGGCCGGCGGAGCCGGTTCAGGGTCGTCGCGCAGACCTCAGTTGTCGGCCTCGGCGACGCAGGTGTCCGGCGCGTCGCCGGACTCGGCGTCCGAAGCGCCCGACAGGATCGGCACGGTCGCGCCGACACCCTCCAGCGCGTCCGCCACCTGGACACCCAGGACGTTGACGTTGTTGTCGCAGACACCGACGTTGTTGTCGTTGGCGACGTCGTCGACGTTGAGCAGGCCCAGCTGGCCGGTGTCGCCACCCTCGTCCCACGCGCCCTGCGTGGCGAAGGCCGGGGAACCGATCATCATCAAGCCGGCCGCGGCAGCGGCGACAATCGCAGACTTCTTCAGCACTCTCTCATCCGATCGCTCGGCTACAGTTCCGCCCGCTCCGGGTGACCCCGTCGCGAGCACGGCAGACGCTAGCAGCCGGTGATCGGGAAGTTCGGTGATCGCGAAAGCGACCGTGGCTCACCCGGACGAACGACGTTTCAAACGCCGCCGGCGCCCGCTGGAACGGCCGCACCGTCGTGCGCTGCGACAACGCGAGCGCCGGCCTTCACGCTGGGTCATCGGGGCTGGCGCGATCCGATCGTGCCAGCGATTAAACCCCCTGATCCGGTGGAGTAACGGATACCGCGCGTGGCCGGATTCGCCGCGCAGATTAGACCACGCGGGTGACTTACAAGCGTGTCATTCGGCGCGGCGGCCGCCGCCGAACCGCATCCGGAAGTCGCGGGCGACCAGGCTGAGCAGCGGCCGGCGCCCGGACAGGAACGCCAGCGGGCCGCCGGCGCCGACCCGCCACACCGATCGGGCCACCCCGAGCCGGGCGGTCACCCGCACGCCGCTGCGCTTGGGGCCGCGCTGCAGGACGGAGAAGGCCAGCGGCAACCGCACCGGCAGCGCACGACGGCGCCGGAATTCCGCACCTGCCAAGAGGTCCCCGTCCACGCGGGCCTCCGCGGCGAAGCCGGGTTCGTCGGTGAGGGTGAAGTCCGCCAGCTCCTTCGGGATGTGCCACAGGGCGCGCCCGCCTGCCAGCGAGGCCGGGCTGTCGACCCAGATGTGCGGGATGGTCACGGCAATCCCGCCGCGGACCACGACGGTCACCATGAGCTCCCGGTAGGACAACACCCCGGGCGGCTGGTAGTCGACCCACGCGGCGAGCACGACCGCCCGCCCGGCCACCGTGAGCGGCCGCACGCCCGGCGGCAGTTCGGGCAGCTCCCCCACGGGCACACACCAGGCGGAGACGTGCAGGTGGCCACGCAGGTGCCACGGCTCGGGCGGGTACTCGATCGCATCCGACATCAAGGCAACCTCAGCTCGAAGGGACAGGACAACCGGCGCGCGCCGGTGGACGACGCCGGGAACTCCGGAGTCGCGGACCAGCCGCTGCGTGACAGAGAGCCGTGGCACGCGCGGCCTGACGCGCACCCGGATAACCGTCCCGTGGCGGCGGAATCGCCGCCACCGGCCCCACCACCAAACAACGCACCGGCCTCAGACCGGCGTGACCGGCAGCCGCAGCGCGCCCGGTGCGGCCTCGGGCACCACCGGGTTCTTCGGCGCCACCGGGGCCAGCCGGGCGTAGGGCGCGCCCAGCGGCGGCCGCTGGTCGGCCTCGCCCTTGTTCGGCCACAGCGCGAGCGCCCGTTCGGCCTGGGCGGTGATCGTCAGGGACGGGTTCACCCCCAGGTTCGCCGAAATCGCCGAGCCGTCCACGACGTGCAGGCCCGGATAGTTGTACAGCCGCTGGTAGGGATCGACCACGCCGGTCTCCGGGGAGTCGCCGATCGCGCAGCCGCCGATGAAGTGCCCGGTCAGCGGGATGTTCGCCATGTCGGTCCAGGCGCCCTGCGGCACGCCGTCGATCTTCTCCGCCACCCGCCGCGCGACCTCGTGGCCGTGCGGGATCCACGTGGGGTTCGGCGCGCCGTCGCCCTGGCGCGTCGTCATCCGGCGGCCGAACAGGCCCCGCCGCGTGTAGGTGGTCACCGAGTTGTCCAGGCTCTGCATCACCAGCAGCCCCACCATCTGCTCCGACCACTTCCGCGGGTTCTGGATGCGCGGCAGCTCCCGCCAGTGCCGCGCCAGCTCGCGCAGCCCCAGCACCCACCGCCGGTGCCCGTCCTTGCCGTCCACCAGCACGGTGGCGAGCAGGCTCATCAGGTTGCTGCCCTTGCCGTACCGCACCGGCTCGACGTGCGTGACCTCGTCCGGGTGCATCGACGACGTGATCGCCACCCCGTCGGTGTAGTCGGCGTTCTTGTCGCGCGAGCGCACCGCCAGGATCGCCTCCGAGTTGGTGCGCGACAGGTACCCGAGCCGCTTCGAGATCTTCGGCAGCGAGCCGCGGTCACGCAGCCGGTGCAGCAGTCGCTGCGTGCCCAGCGCGGACGCGGCGAACACGACCTGCTCGCAGGTGAACGTCCGGCGGTGCCTGCGCGACCCGGTGCGGACGGTGGTCACCTCGTACCCGCCCCCGGGGCGCGGCAGGACGTCCACCACCGTCGTCAGCGGGTGCACCACCGCACCCGCCCGCTCGGCGAGGTGCAGGTAGTTCTTCACCAGGGTGTTCTTCGCGCCGTGGCGGCACCCGGTCATGCACGAGCCGCAGTTCAGGCAGGTGCGGCGGGACGGGCCGGCGCCGCCGAAGAACGGGTCCGGCACCTCCTGGCCGGGCTTCTGGTCACCGGTCGCGAACAGCACCCCGACCGGCGTCGGCCGGAACGTGTGAGCGATGCCCATGTCCTCGGCCACCTCGCGCAACACCCGGTCCGCCCGCGTGGTGCCCGGGTACGGGGTGACGCCCAGCATCCGCTTCGCCTGGTCGTAGTACGGGGCCAGCTCGTCGCGCCAGTCGGTGATGTGCGCCCACTGCCGGTCGGCGTAGAACCGGGCCGGCGGCTCGTACAGCGTGTTGGCGTAGACCAGTGACCCGCCGCCGACGCCGGTGCCGCTCAGGATGAAGGTGTCGCGCAGCAACGTCAGCCGCTGGATGCCGAAACAGCCCAGCAGCGGCGCCCACAGGTACTTCCGCAGCCGCCACGAGGTCTTGGCGAACTCGTCGTCGGCGAACCGGCGGCCCGCCTCCAGCACCCCGACCCGGTAGCCCTTCTCCGTCAGGCGCAGCGCGCTCACGCTGCCCCCGAAACCCGAGCCGATCACCACGACGTCGTAGTCCAGCTCGCCGCTCATGCGCCGTCCCCTCCCGCCACGATCGCGCGGTAGTCGTTCAGATCCAGGGCCCGGGTCTTCAGCCGGTACTGCGTGACCGTGCCGGGCCAGTTGTTGACGATCCGGCCCGCCTCGTTGCGGTACCAGCTGGAACAGCGGGTCCACACCGAGCGGCCGAGCTTGCGCTGCAGGACGGTGTCGAAGCGCGCGGCGACCTCGGGCTTGACGTCCAGCGCCACGCCCGGCCTGCTCGCCAGCGCGCGCACCGCCTGCACGATGTAGCGGGCCTGCGACTCGAGCATGTAGACGATCGAGTTGCCGCCCAGGTTCGTGTTGGGCCCGTAGACCAGGAACAGGTTCGGGAACCGCGGCACCGTGATGCCGAGGTAGGCCCACGCGCCGTCGCGCCAGGTGTCGGCCAGCTCCGCCCCGCCGCGGCCGCGCACGGTCATCGGGACCAGGAAGTCGGTGGCGCGGAACCCGGTGCCGTACACCAGCACGTCCGCGTCGTGCACCACGCCGTCGGCCGTGCGCACGCCCTCCGGCACGATCTCCACGATCTTCTCGGTCTCGACGGTGACGTTGGGCCGGGTCAGGGCCGGGTAGTACTCGTTGGAGAACAGCGCTCGCTTGCACCCGGGCTCGTAGTCCGGGGTGAGCTTGGCGCGCAGCTCCGGGTCCGGCACCTGGCTGGTCAGGTGCCTGCTCGCCAGCCGTTCCAGGTAGCGGCGCACGAGCGGGAGGTCGACCAGCCCGAGCGAGAGGAACTCGCAGATCAGCCAGATCCGGAACCGCTCGATCTTCTGGGTGACCGGCAGGCGGCGGAACAACGCGCGGTGCCAGGGCCGGTAGGCGATGTCGTTCTTGGGCACGATCCACGGCGCCGACCGCTGGAACACGGTCACGTGGCCGGCGATCTGCTGGAGTTTCGGCACGAACTGGATCGCGCTGGCGCCGGTGCCGATCACCGCGACCCGCTTGCCCGTGAGGTCGGCGTCGTGGTCCCAGGCCGCGGAGTGGAAAGCCCGCCCGCGGAAGGATTCGCGGCCCGGCAGGTCGGGCACCGCCGGGCGGGACAGCTGGCCCACGGCGGGCACCAGGACGTCGGCCTCGATGATCTCGCCGGCTTCGGTGCGGACCCGCCAGCGGCCGGTGGCCTCGTCGAACTCCGCCGCGGCGACGCCGGTGCCGAACCGGATCCGGTCGGTCACGCCGTACTCGCGGGCGACGTCCTCGAGGTAGGCCTTGATGTCGGCCTGCAGGGAGAACCGCATCGGCCAGTCCGGGTTGGGCCGGTGGGAGAACGAGTACAGCGGCGACGGGATGTCGCACCCGGCGCCGGGGTAGGTGTTCTCCCGCCACACCCCGCCGATCTCGTCCGCTCTCTCCAGGATGGTGAAGTCGCGGAACCCGGCGCGGACCAGTTCGGTCGCGACGGCCAGGCCGCCGAACCCGGCGCCGATGATGACGACGGAGGGCGGTCGGTGGGCGGTGGTGCGTGCCATGCTGCTCCTCGGCGGTGAGTGGGGCTACTCCACAGTAGGTGCTGCGGGTCACTCCGCCACAGAGACCAGCGGCCAGGAAACCGAGATTTTCGGCCACCCCGGTCGCGAGCCGGTGACCGGCGGAATCCATACTTCCGGCCATGAGTCAGCAGCTGCCGGTCGCCGTCCGGGACTGGGACTTCCCCCGCGGCGTCGCGAGCGTCGCCCTCCTGGTGCGCTTCGGGGCCGAGCGCGGCGTGCCGCGGGACGCCCTGCTGCGCGGCACCGGGCTGCCCCCGTCCCGCTTGGACGACCCGGCGGCGCAGGTCGACGCGCACCAGGAACTGACCGTCGCGCGCAACCTCGTGCGGGAGCTGGGCGACCCGCCGGGCCTCGGCGTGGACGCCGGCGTGCGCTACCGGGTCACCACGTTCGGCGTGTTCGGGTTCGCCTGCATCAGCAGCCCGACGCTGCGCGACGCGATCACCTTCGCCCTGCGCTACCTCGACCTCAGCTTCATCTTCTGCCTGCCGGTGGTCGAGCTGGCCGCCGAGGAGCTGCGCTTCGAGCTGCGGGACGACGGGCTGCCGCACGACGTGCGCCGGTTCCTGCTGGAGCGCGACATCAGCGCGATCCACACGGTGATGCAGGACCTCCTGCCCGGCGGCCTGAACGTGCGGCGCCTGGAGTTCCGGTTCCCCGAGCCACCCGATCCGGTCCGGTACGAGGAGGTCTTCGGGTGCCGTCCGGCGTTCGGCGCGCCCGCCCACCACGTGGCGATCGACGCGGCCGCACTGGGGCAGCCGCTGCCGCAGGCCAGTGAGCACACGGTCGCGTTGTGCGAGGCGCAGTGCCGCGAGCTGGTCAGCCGCCGCCGTGCCCGCTCCGGCATCGCGCACCAGGTGCGGGACAAGCTGATCCGCGTCGGCGGCACGCTCGCGATGGAGGACGTGGCGCGGGAGCTGAACGTCAGCACCCGCACTCTCCGGCGGCGGCTGGAGGACGCCGGCACCAGTTTCCGCGGCCTGCTCGACGAAGTCCGGCAGGCGCTCGCCGAGGAGATGCTCGCGACCGGCGCGCTGTCGGTGGAGGATGTGGCGCTGCGGCTGGGATACGCGGAGGCGTCGAGTTTCATCTACGCGTTCCGCCGGTGGACCGGCACGACCCCGGCGCGGTACCTGCGGTCCGGGAGACGGGACTGACTTCGCGTCCCCTTTCGACGGTGGGATAAGGCTCCAGGTGTCAACCACGCGGATCCTGGGTAGATCAATGGTCTCTTCAGCTGCGAGGAGGCCGCACATGTTGACGCTGCTCCAGCCCGCGCGCGAAGCGGGCGAAACGATCCGCACGGCCGCGCGCGAGCACCTGTTGCTGGCACTGCTGGACATCCCGCGACTGATGCGTCATCCGATCTGGCGGCCCGAGGACCCGGAGGAGGGCGCCGGGCTGGGTGTGCTGCTGGTGCCCGGTTTCGGGTTCGGCGACCGCAGCTTGACACTGGCGAGCGCGTGGCTGAAGGCACGTGGATACCGGCCTGCCGGGTCACGGATCGGTTTCAACGTCGGGTGCACCACCGAACTGGTCGACCGCATCGAGGCCCGGCTGGAGCAGCACGCCGAGGAGACCGGCGGCCGCGTGGTGATCATCGGGCAGAGCCGCGGCGGGTGGCTGGCGCGGCTGGCCGCGATCCGCCGGCCGGATCTGGTGCGCGGGCTGGTGATGCTCGGCAGCCCGGTGCTGGACCCGCTGGGCGCGCACCCGAAAGTGGTGCGGGTGGCCCGCGTCCTCGCCCGTCTGTCCACTTTGGGCATTCCGGGGCTGATGGATCTGGACTGCTTCACCGGGCCGTGCTACGACGAGAACATCAAGGCGCTGGCCGCGCCGCTGCCGCCGGAGGTGCCCGCGCTGGCGGTGTACTCGCGCGAGGACGCGATCGCGCCGTGGCAGCTGTGCCTGGATCCGTACGCCGAGTGCGTCGAGGTCCGCAGCACGCACACCGGCATGGGGCTGGACCCGGACTTCTACGTGGCCGCCGCGCCGCGCCTGGCCCGCTGGGCGCGGGACGAGGCCCGCGCGCAGTCCGGCGAGCCGGCCGGGGAGCTGTCGCAGGCGAGCTGAGCCCGGTCCGGCAGGATCGGGGTATGGCGGAATGGGCGCGCGCGATCGGCACCGGCTGGGTGCCCGACGGTCCGGTGACCGGTCCGGACGTGGACGAGTTCGCCGACGCCGACGAGATCACCGCGGCGCTGGCCGCGGAGCCGGGCGATTCGCTGCTGGCGGTGCAGCACCCGCACCGGCAGCCGGGCGCGGCGTCGCTGCGGGAAGCGCTGCCCGCGGCGCGCGCGATGCTGGACCGCTTGCGGGAACGGGACTACCGGCGCGTGCGCGAGGTGGTGGCGCCGTACCGGATCGCCGGGCACGACGGGATCGCCGCCGGGGTGTTGTGCCTGGTCGACCCGTCCGCGGTCGGCGCGCGGATCCGGCACAGCGAAGAGGTCTACGCCGGTGTCGTCGCCGAACGCGCCGCGGCGCTGCGGGCTCTCGGCTGCGCGACGAGCGCCGCGATGCTGGTGCCGGTCACCGGCGACGAGCTCACGCCCGCCGTGCTGGCCGCGATGCACGGCGATCCCGCGGTGGACTTGACCGACGGCGCGGGCCGCTCGCACCGGTTGTGGCTCACCGGCCCCGGGGACGAGCAGGACCGGTTGCTCGCCGCGGTGCGCTCCGCTCCCCTGCTGGTGGCCGACGGCAACCACCGCGTCGCCGCGGCGGCCGAGGCGGGCACGCCACTTCTGGCACTGGTGACCGCGGGACCGGACCTGCGCATCGGCGCGATCCACCGCACGATCAGCGGCACCGGCCTCGGCGCGCGCGAACTGGCCACCGCCTGGCGCGCCGCCGGGCTGACGGTGCGCGAGGTACCCGAAGAGTCCGAAGTGTCCGGTGTCGAGCCCGGCACGGTGGCGGTTTCCGCCCGCGGCGGCGGGCTGGTGGTGGCGCTGCCCGGCGGAGGACCGGACCACGCTGCGGTGGAGAACCTGTTGCTGGACAGGGCACTCGGCCTCGACCCGGAAGGCCCGCACGTGCACGCGCTGCCCGAGGGGCATTCCCCCGGACCGGGGACGGACGCCGTGCTGCGCCTGGCGCCCGTCCCGCTGTCCGAAGTGCTCGCCGCGCACGCGCAGGGCCGCCGCATGCCGCGCAAGAGCACGTATTTCACCCCGAAGCCGCGCAGCGGGCTGCTGCTCGCCGCGCTCGAGGGGTGAGTCAGACCGGCACTGGCCCGTCCACCCGCAACCCCTCCGCACCGTGCACGCAGCGGCCACCGACGAACGTCGCCAGCACACCGATCTCGCCGATCCGCCCACTCGGCACCGCCGTCGGGTCGTCATCGAGCAACACCATGTCCGCACGGAGCCCCGCGGGGAGCCGGCCGCTGCTCGCCGCCCTGGAAGCGTGGCTCAGACCGGGACCGGCCCCTCCGCCCGCAACCC
>NZ_JBEXTX010000055.1:0-14663 GCF_040614175.1 Amycolatopsis sp. NPDC006131 | reverse complement strand
CTCGCCGCCCTGGAAGCGTGGCTCAGACCGGGACCGGCCCCTCCGCCCGCAACCCAAACGTCGCCAGCACACCGATCTCGCCGATCCGCTCACTCCGCACCGCGGTCGGGGTCGCCGTCGAGCAGCACCATGTCCGCACGGAGCCCCGCGGGGAGCCGGCCGCTGCTCGCCGCCCTGGAAGCGTGGCTCAGACCGGGACCGGCCCCTCCGCCCGCAACCCAAACGTCGCCAGCACACCGATCTCGCCGATCCGCTCACTCGGCACCGCGCTCGGGTCGCCGTCGAGCAGCACCATGTCCGCCGCAGCTCCGCGGCGAGCCGGCCGCTGCCCGCCGCGCTCGAGGGGTGAGTCAGACCGGCACCGGCCCCTCCGCCCGCAGCCCTTCGGCACCGTGCACGCAACGGCCACCGACAAACGTCGCCAGCACACCGATCTCGCTGATCCGCTCACTCGGCACCGCGGTCGGGTCGTCGTCGAGCAGCACCATGTCCGCCCGCAGCCCCGCGGCGAGCCGGCCGCGTTCGTGTTCCTGGTGCGAAGCCCACGCGGGGTGCGCGGTGTAGGCCCGCAGCGCCTCTTCCGCACCGACCCGCTCGTCCGGGCTCAGCACGACCCCGGCGCTGGTCGTCCGCTCGATCATCGACCGCAGGCCGGCCAGCGGCGCGCCGACGCCGACGCACGGCCGGTCGGAGCTGCCCGGCACCCGCAGCCCGGCGTCCACGAAGGACTTCTGCCGGTACAGCCACGGCACCCGCGCCTCGCCCAGCGCCTCGGCCATCGTGTCGCCGATCTCGTACAGGAACCTGGCCTGCGGCACCGGGACCACCCCGAGCGCGACCAGCCGCGGCAGCTGGTCCGGCCGCACCATCGCGGCGTGCTCGATTCGGTGCCGCACGTCCGGGCGCGGCAGCACCCGCTGCGCCTCCTCGAACGCGTCCAGCGTCAGGTCGATGGCACGGTCGCCGATCGCGTGCGCGGCCACCCGCCACCCGCTGCGGTGCGCGGCGACGATGGTGTCCCGCAGCACCTTCGGATCGTCCTGCAGCACGCCGAGCCCGCCGTGCGAGCAGAACGGCTCGGTCAGGGCCGCGGTCCGGCTGCTCAGCGCGCCATCGGTGAAGATCTTCATCGGGCCCAGGCGCAGGAACTCGTCGCCGAACCCGCTGCGCAGCCCCAGGTCGACGCCGATCGTGCCGGTGTCGGCCGGGTTGCCGCCGAGCGGGTGCAGCACCTCGCTGGCCGGCATCAGCTCCACCCGCAGCGGCAGCGCCCCGCGTTCGCGCGCCAGGTGGTAGGCCGTCGCCTCGGCCGGGCTGTGCCCGATCCAGCCGCCGCCGATCCCGGCCTCGGTCACCGCGGTGAGCCCCTCGCTGACGTAGACCTTCGCGGCGCGCTCGATCGCCGCGGCCAGCTCCTCCACCGGGTAGGGCTTGACCAGCGCGTCCACCAGCTGCTGGGCCTGCTCGGCGAGCAGCCCGGTCGGCGCGCCGTCGTCGTCGCGGGCCACCACCCCGCCCTCGGGCACGCGCGCCGAGCCGTCGAGCACGCCGGCCTGAGCGAGGATCGCGGAGCTCACCGTGCACATGTGCGCCGACCGGTGCTTGAGCCACACCGCGCGGCCGCCGCCGGCGCGGTCCAGCGCGGCGCGGTCGGGGTGACCGCCCAGCACGAAGTCGTCGTACTTCGAACCGATCACCCACGCGTCCGACGGCAGTTCGGCGGCCCGCGCGGCGACCGTGTCGTACAGCTCGTCCAGTGTGTGGCAGCCGGACAGGTCGATCTCGGCCAGCGACAGGCCGTACCAGACCATGTGGTTGTGGGCGTCGGCGAAACCGGGCGTGAGAACCGCGCCGCCGCCGTCGACCACAGTGCGGGCGGCCAGGCCCTCGACCTCCTCGTCGAGGCCGACGATCCGCCCGTGCAGCACGCCCACGGTGTGCGCGCGGGGACGCTCGTCGGACACGGTCAGCGCACGGACGTTGCGCACCAGCAGGTCGAGCACGTGGAATCCTCTCGGTCGGGGGCCCTTCCCCGCAGACTAGGGGTCCGGGCCGCCCGGCCGCACGCACCAAGGCCGCGCGGTATAGGTCGTTATACGCCCGGCCGGGACTCGCGGTAGGCGTTGACCGACTCGGTGAGCCCGCGCAGCGTCGCCCGCAGCTCCTCCAGCTCGTCCACGGGCAGGCCCATCGCGTCGCCGATCACGCCCGGCAGCGGCACGGCCTTCGACCGCAGCCCGTCGCCCTTGTCCGTCAGCCGGATGCACACCGAGCGCTCGTCGTCCGCGCGGCGTTCCCGGCGGACGAACTCCAGCTTCTCCAGTCTCTTGAGCAGCGGCGACAGCGTGCCCGAGTCCAGCGACAGCGCCTGCCCGAGGTCCTTGACGGACAGCTCGCCGTGCTCCCACAGCGCCAGCATCACCAGGTACTGCGGGTAGGTCAGGCCGAGCTCGTCGAGCAGCGGCCGGTAGAGCGAGGTGACCGCGCGGGACGCGGCGTACAGCGCGAAGCAGACCTGATCGTCGAGCCGCGGTGCGGCCGGTTCGGCCATGACTCCTCCTTGGTCAGCACTCGATCATCCCCCATCCGGCGGTCGCGCGCCATCCAGGGGTGACACATCCCATAGTAGGCAATTAAGTTGTGCACAAGATGGTTTGATGCAATAGACCGACCGGGAGCGACCCGGTCCCCGAAGCCTCAGGGAGACAGCGATGACCGCCAACCCGCACAACCTGGCCCTGGAACCCGCCGCGCAGGCCTTCGCCGAGGCGACGGACAACCCGCCGTACCTGTTCCAGCTCCCGCCGGAGGAGGGCCGCAAGGCCGTCGACGAGGTGCAGTCCTCGGAGATCGCCAAGCCCGAGGCCGACATCGAGGACCTCACCATCGAGGGCGGGCCGACCGGCCAGGTGAAGGTGCGCATCGTGCGCCCCGCCGGCGCCACCGGCACGCTGCCCGTCGTCCTCTACATCCACGGCGCGGGCTGGGTGTTCGGCAACGCGCACACCCACGACCGGCTGATCCGCGAACTCGCCGCCGGCACCGGCGCGGCCGTCGTCTTCCCGGACTACGACCGCTCCCCCGAGGCGCGCTACCCGGTCGCGCTCGAGCAGAGCTACGCCACCGCGAAGTGGATCGTCGCCGAGGGCGCGAAGCACGGCCTCGACGCGAACCGCCTGGCGATCGCAGGCGACTCGGTGGGCGGGAACATGACCGCGGCCGTGACGATCCTCGCCAAGCAGCGCGGCGACGTGACCTTCCGCCAGCAGGTGCTGTTCTACCCGGTCACCGACGCGAGCTTCGACACCGGCTCCTACCGGCAGTTCGCCACCGGCTACTTCCTCGCCCTCGAGGGCATGAAGTGGTTCTGGGACCAGTACACCACCGACCCGGCGCAGCGCGCCGAGATCACCGCCTCGCCGCTGCGCGCGAGCCTGGACGAGCTGGCCGGGCTGCCGCCGGCGCTGGTGATCACCGCCGAGGCCGACGTGCTCCGCGACGAGGGCGAGGCCTACGCGAACAAGTTGCGCCAGGCCGGCGTCCCCGTCACCGCCGTGCGTTACCAGGGCATCATCCACGACTTTGTGATGCTCAACGCGCTGCGTGAGACCAACGCCGCCGAAGCCGCCATCAACCAGGCGGTCGCGGTGCTGAAGAAGGCTCTGCAGGACTGAATTCCCGAAGGAAGGGACCGAAGTGATCCTCGACGAGGTGGCCACCAAGACCGTCGCCACCGCACTCCAGCGGACGCTGACCGATCTGATCGACCTGGGCCTGCTGGCCAAGCAGGCGCACTGGAACGTCACCGGCCCGCACTTCCGCGCCGTCCACCTGCACCTGGACGAGCTGGCCGCCACCACCCGCGAGCACGCCGACAGCGTCGCCGAGCGACTGGCCGCGCTCGGGGTCTCGCCGGACGGTCGCGCGAGCACCGTCGCCGCCGAGTCCACGCTGCCCGGCCTGCCCGCCGGACCGCTGGCCGACCGGGCCGTGGTCGAGGCCGTGACCGGCATCCTGGCCGCCACGATCAGCGGCCTGCGCGCCGGGATCGAGGCCACCGGCGAGCCCGACCCGGTCAGCCAGGACCTCCTCATCGGCATCACCGCCGACCTGGAGAAGCAGCACTGGATGTTCCAGGCCCAAACACGCTGACCACCGACGGCGCCGGCCGGGTTCGCCCCGGCCGGCGCCGGTCGCGTCAGGCACGCAGGTGCCGGGCCAGGAACCCGTCGTCGACGCCGGTCCAGCGGATCGTGCGGTGGTCGCCCGGGTTGGCGTGCAACGTCTTCTCCGGTGAGGCGAAGGCGTCGAACAACGCGAGCGCGGAGTCGCGGCTGACGTGCTCGTCGTCCCACGGCAGCAGGAACTGGACCGGCACGGTGATCCGTCGGGCCGCCGCGATCAGCGCGTCGTAGGCGAAGAACCCGCCGCCGAAGATGGCCGCGGTGATCCGGGGGTCGGCCGCCGTCAGCGGCACCCCGATCGCGGTGCCGAGCGTGATCCCGCCGCCGTAGCCGACGGGCGAGTCGCCGAACTCGGGCAGCGCGCGCAGCGCGTCCAGAGTGGCCTGCCATTCCGGCACGGCGCGTTCCACCAGCGAGGCGGTGTAGCGGACGCCGGCGGACTCGAACCCGGGCTTGTCACCGGAGTCCATCGCCTGCCGGAGCGCGGCGCGGGCCCGCTCGTCGTCCGCGGTGCGCGGGCGGTCGCCGTGCCCGGGCGCGTCGATGGCGGCCACGTGGAAGCCCCAGGTGGTCACGGCGTGACGGGCGCGCGCGGCGAGCGCCGGGGTCTTCTTGTGCAGGCCGCCGCCGTGCCCCACCAGCACCAGGGGCGCGTGATCGGGAGCGGACGGGGGCGACCACAGCACACCGGGAACCTCGCCGACGGTGAAGTCGCGCTCGACGACCTCGTCGCCGGAAGATTCCGCGGTGAACCGGAAAGATTGCATGGGTTGACGCCCTTTCGGGAGTGCTGCGGGAAAACAGGCGCTCCCGGCGATCCCTACGTCAACCGCCCAGCCGTGACGCCGAGGGGAGCACCCACGTGCGTGCCAGGTTCATGGGTCTCACCTCCTCGCGGTCCGTCACAGCCGCAGGCAGGTTAGCCGGTCTCGTCGCGCTCCGCACCGGCATTTCCGGTCGCGGCGATGACGCGGGCGAGCGCGGCGTGCAGCTGCTCCAGCTCGGCGACCTCCATGCCGAGCGTCTCCACGACCCGGTACGGGATCTTCTCCGCCTCCGCGCGCAGGTCCCGGCCGGACTCGGTCAGGTCGACCATCAGCGCCCGCTCGTCGGACCGGTTGCGTTCCCGCGTCAGGTAGCCCAGCGCCTCCAGCCGCTTGAGCAACGGCGAGAGCGTGGCCGGCTCCTGGCGCAGGGTCTCGGCCAGGTCCTTCACCGACCGGGGCGCGCGGTCCCACAGCGCGAGCAGCACCAGGTACTGCGGGTGGGTGAGGCCGTAGGGCTTGAGCAGCGGCCGGTAGATCCCGATGACGCTGCGGGAGGCCACGGACAGGGCGAAGCACACCTGCCGGTCCAGCGCCAGCGGGTTCTCGCCCAGGTCGATCGCGGTCATGTGGCCGAGCCTACTCCATCCGTGAGGGCACTGATAATTAATGCACTAACTTTTAGGGTACTGTGGGGCACGTGACCGAGCGCCGACGCCCCAATCCCCTCCAGTGGCTGTGGTACGCCCTCGGCGGCCGCCTGCCCGAGCAGCACCGCACCTGGGTCCTGCACGACGTCACCGCCAAGACCTGGCTGTGGCGGCACGCGGCGCGCGCCTCGGTGCTGCTCCTGCCGCTCATGCTGGTCTGGCTGCTGCTGCCCGGCCCGCTCACCCTGCGGCTGAGCCTGGTGCTCATGGCCGGGATCGTCGGGTTCTTCTACTCCCTCGTCTACGCCGAGGAGAGCGTCGAGAACCGGATCCGCAAGCACGGCTACCCCTACGGCACCGCCCGCAAGGTGCGTGCCGAGGCCAAGGAGGAGGCCGAGCGGGAAATCAAGGAGCGCTACATCGCGCGCTACCGCTCGCCGCAGTAGGACACCAGCCAGTCCACCGTCCGGTCGAGCACCTCCCCGGCCGCCTCGCGGAACCCGTGCCCGGCGCCGGCAATCGTGCACCAGCTCGTGTGGTTGCGCGCCAGCGCGGCATCCCGCGCCACCTCGTAGGGCACGTGCTCGTCGGCGTCGCCGTGCAGCACCAGCGCGGGCACCGTGCTCGCCAGGAACGCCGCACGCGGGTCGAGCCGGGCGAACTCCTCGAACAGCTCCGCGCCCAGCTCGAACCGGCCCTCGATGTCCAGGAAACCGTTCTCCCGCAACGACGACCGGTCGCCGTAGAGCAAGCGGCCCCGCGGCAGCGAGGGCTCCAGGAACGTCGCGCGCAGATCGAGCACCGGCTGCCACAGCACCAACCCGGACAACCGGTCGCCCAGTTCCGGCAACGACAGCGTGGTGCTCACCGCGCCGAAGCTGGACGCCACCACCGCGACCCCGCGGCCTCGCGCGGCCGCCCAGTCCACCGCCGCCCGCAGGTCCAGCCGCTCCCCCGCGATCGTCATGTCCCGGGGCCGGCCCGCGCTCGCGCCGTGCCCGCGGAACGAGAACCGCAGCACCTCGAAGCCGTGCCCGGTCAGCCGGTCCGCCAGCGCGCCGAACAGCCCGTTCTCGGTCAGGTCGCCGGTGATCCCGTGCGCCAGCACCACCACCGGGCCGTCCCCGGGGTGCCGACGGGCGTCCAGTGTCAGCCCGTCGGCCGTCCGCAGCTTCACGGCAGGTACAGCACGGCGGTCAGGATCATCCCGCCCAGCGCGACCACCCACGTGTAGGGCAGGGTCGAGATCATCGCCCGCTCCGGCCGCACCCCGGCGTACTGCGCGCTCCACACCGTCTGCGTGCTCGTCGGGTCGGAGACGCTGAACACCTGGTTGTAGGAGGCCATCAGGCCGACCACCGCGGGCATCGGGTAGATCCCGCCGGACACCAGCACGCCGGCGACCCCGGCGCCGAGGCCGAACACGTTGAGCGGCCCGCGGAACAGGCACAGCGGCACCAGCACCGTGAACACCAGCACGAACGCGACCGCGCCCGCCGGGCTGATCGCCGACACGATCGGCGTCAGCGCGGACTTCGCGCCGGGCAGCTTGACCGCGGCCAGCAGCATCCCGATCGCGATGAACAACACGATCGGCGGGGCGGCCACGTCGAACGCCTTGTAGAGCGAGCGCAGCGCCTGCCCGTTGAGGTTGCCCCACCGGGTCGTGGTCAGCAGCGCGAACAGCACGCCCGCCAGCAGCGACGGCACGATCGGCACCTTCAGCCCGAGCGCGAGCACGATCGGCACCAGCGGGGTGAGCAGCGCGTACCAGGGCGCGTCGCCGCGGCGGACCCGCGCGCTCGGCCGGGCGGCCTTGACCGACCAGGTGTGCCGGGCGCCGCGGCGGCGGGTCTCGATCAGCACATAGGCGATGCCGGCGACCAGGGCCAGCGGGAACAGCTTGATCATGATCGAGCGCACGTCGGACACCGGCGCGCCGAGCGCGTCGGACAGGAACTGCCACACCGGCAGTTCCAGCGGCGAGCCCGCGGCGATGCCCATCAGCACCGTGCCGCCCGCCACCACCGGGGCGACGCCGACCGCGATCATCGCGGGGATGCCGACCACGCCGGCGAGCATCGCGGCCGGGGCGGACCCGGTGATGCTGCCGCACAGAATGGCCACGGCGAACACGCCGAGTGCCACCACCGAGGGCCGCTCGCCGCCGAACTCGACGATCTTGCGGACCAGCGTGGCGGCGATGCCGGTGTCGTCCATCAGCGCGCCCAGCCAGGACCCGAGCAGCACCGCGATCATCGTCGCGGCCAGCGCGGGCGCGCCGTTCTGCAGGACGGTGGTGAGGATGCTGTTCTTGTCCCCGGTCAGGGGCGCGCCGGACAGCACGGCGATGCCCAGCGCGAGCAGCACGAGCGCGAACGCGGTCGGCAGCACGCGGGTGAGCATCAGGACCACGCCGGCGGCCATCAGGGCCAGGATCGCGATTCCCATGGTCAGTCTCCAGCTCGCAGGGAGGCGGCGAGTGCCGCGGTGAGGAGCAGCGGGCTCTTGCCCAGGCCGCTGCGGCGGTGGGCGAAGCGGTGCGCGACGAGCTCGTCGGCCCCGGCGACGTGGCCGGGCACGCGGAACCGCCCGAGCCGCATGGCGGTGTGCCCGAGGCGCCGGTTCAGTTCGCGCCCGGCGCCGTGGTGCAGCCGGTGGTGGACCAGCTCGTGCGCGACGGCCGCGGCGCGCAGGGCCTCGGCCGGCACGTCGGCGTCCCAGCCGTGGCGGACCGCGATCCGGCGCAGCAGGGCCAGCGAGTCGCGGTAGACGGTGACGACGCCGCGGCGCGCGTGGTACTCGGCCAGCAGAACTTCGCCGTCGCGTCGGCCGCCGTCGGCTTCGGTCACGCGCACCGGCGGGTCCGGCTCGTCCCGGCCGGCCAGTTCGTCGCCGAAGGCCAGTGCCGTTTCGGCCCACCGGGCCAGCTGCTCCGCGGGCCGGTTCTCGTGCGTGGGGGTCTCGCGCAGCAGCCGGACGGCGAGCTCCACATCGGACTGCCCGGTCACGGCCGGTCCGCCACGACAGCCACCACCGGCTCCTCCGGCGCGCGGGTCTTCAGCTCGGCGCCGATCAGGGCCACCAGCTGGTCGCGGTCGAGCACCCCGGACAGGTCGGCGATCTTCGGGCCGACCAGCAGCCACACCGCGGGCGCGCGGGACCCGCCGTCGCCGTAGCGGGTGTGCCGGTCGACCACCGTCGCGAGCCGGCCCGGCGCCTCGCCGACCGTCGTGCTCTCCACCAGCGCGCCCGCGCTGTGCAGGCGGATCACGCCCTCGCCGTCGACGACACGGACGTGCTGCACCGGACGGCGGAACCGGCGGCGCGCCCGTGCGCCCCACACCCGGTGCTGGGGCGTGGCCGCGAGTTCGGTGACCTCGGCGGCCGGGACGCCCATGCTGCGGGCCACTTCGGCCCGCACCGCGGCTTCGTCCACAGTGGCCGCCCGGTCCTTCGTGCGCAGCTCGGTGGCGCCGGTGGCGACCGCACGGATCAGGTTGCGCCGCGGGTCGACCGTCACGTCCACCTCGACCCCGGCCGGGTCCGCGCCCTGCTCGATCACCGCCGCCTCGGCCGCGGCGCGGGTGGCGAGGATGTCGGCGTTGGACGGGCTGGGCACGATCCGCTCGACCGACTCGCGCACCAGCGCCAGCGCCGCGCCGAGCGGGCTGATCACCTCGCTGTGCGCGGCGAGCTTCCAGTCGTGGCCGGTGTCCTGCCCGAGGAACGGCGTCACCGCGGCCGCTCCCCCGCCCCCGCCGACGAGCGTGATGTGCTCCAGGCGGTAGGCACGCACCAGCTCGTCGACCACGGCCCGGACCGGTTTGACCGCCTGCCGCAGCACGGCGCGGGCGGCCTCCTCGACGGAGGCGCCGAGCGCCTGGGCGAGCGGCAGCAGCGCGAGCCGGGCGGACTCGGCGTCGCTGCGGGAGTAGGCCCCGGACGGGACCGCGCCGAGGGCGTTGGCCGCGCACGTCAGGGTCAGCGCGTAGCGGGCGCCCGACGGGGACTCCAGGGCGACGTAGTCGGCCGGGTCGTCCGGGCGCGGCGCGATGGTGACCAGCTTGGCGCCCGCCAGGGCGGAGGCCGGCGCGAAGCAGGCGTAGGACAGGCCGGCGATGTGCGCGCTGCGCGGCCCGACGTCGGTGACCGCCCGGCCGGAGAACCGGACCAGCGAGCCGCCGCCGATGCCGACCGTGCGCACGTCGAGCGCGGGCAGGTAGGTCTCCCGGCCGCCGAGGTGCGCGTGCCCGACCTGAACCCGGCCGCGGCGCACCACGCTGATGTCGGTGGAGGTGCCGCCGGTCTCCAGGAAGATCCCCTCGGACAGCTTCTCCCCCATCAGCGCGCCCGCGACACCGGCGGCCGGCCCGGACAACGCGGTCAGCAGCGGACGGCGGCGCATCTCGGGCAGCGACATCACGCCGCCGTCGCCACGCATCACCATCAGCGGCGCCGTGATGCCGGCGCGGGTGACGCTGCGCTCGACCAGGTCGGCGGTGGTGATCATGCGCGGCATGATGCCCGCGTTGAGCACCGCGGTGCGGGCGCGCTTGGCTAGCCCGTACAGCCCGGTGATCTCGTGGGTGGAGGTGCCGGGCAGGCCCTGCTCGTGCACGGCCGCCATCACCAGCCGCTCACCATCGGGATCGTCCACACTGAACGGTTCGACCGCCACGACCACCTCGGCGCCGTCCGCACGCAGGCTCGCGATCGCCTCCTTCACCGCGACCGGATCGCCCGGATCCCGCACGGCGGCGAACCGGACGGGCAGTTTGCGGCCCGGCGCGAGCTCCAGCCTGCCCAGCGCCCGCAGGCGTTTCGTGGCGAAGCCGTCGAAGCCGGAGCCGATCCCGGCGATGCCCACGGTCGCCACGTCGCCTTCGAGCAGCGCGTTGGTGGCCTGCGTGGTGCCGTGCGCCAGGAACGACACGTCCCCGGCCCCGATTCCGGCACTGGCTTGCAGTTTCTCCAGCGCCTCGAGGATCCCGGCGGCGACTCCGTCGGCGTGGTCGTGGCTGGTGGAAACCTTGACCTGGGCGAGAAGTTCGAACGAGCGCGCGTCGACGGCGACGGCGTCGGTGAACGTGCCACCGACGTCGATGCCGATCCGGACACCAGCCCGGCGGGGATGTTGCGTCATTGCCACACCTCCTTGGTGTGAGGGGTCAGTAGCCGCGGACCTCGGGCCAGTGGCGTTCCACGCCGGACTGGTCGAGCAGCCGGGCGAACTCGTCGAACAGCTTCTCGTCGTCGCGGACCTGGTGCGGTTCCACGCCGCGGCGCAGCGCGAACCCGGCCAGGTGCCCGGCGACCTCGCCGACGTTCCACTCCACCGGGTGCAGCCGGTAGCAGCCGTTGGTGATGTGCGTCGTGCCGATGTTCTTCGCGGCCGGCACCAGGTTGCGCACCCGCCGCGGCAGCAGCGCCCCGAGCGGGATCTCGAACGGCACGCTGGCGACGTCGACGTAGTTGTCGCCGGAGGTCGAGGGGTGCAGGTCGATGCGGTAGCTGCCGATGCCGACCGAGTCGGCGTGCCGCTTGCGCCCGTGCGGGCCGAGGACGTCCAGCGAGACGTCCTGCTCGGTGACGGTGGTGACCGCCTTGATCCGCCGCGATTCCCGCACGTAGGCGGACTTCGCGAGGCCGTCCGCGGTGCCGGTCACGTCGTGCCGCAGCTTCAGCCCGGGGAAGCCGGTGCCGCCGTCCGCGCGTGGCGCCTCGGTCTGCAGCCAGTACAGCACCGACAACGACAGCTGCTTGGCCTCGTGGTGGGCGCGGGCGACGTCGTCCGGGCCGGTGTGGCCGTCGATCTCCAGCGCGGGCCGCAGCCAGTAGTCGTTGAGCGGCCAGTTGACCAGGGTGATGTCGGAGTCGAACGCGCCCGCGTCGTGCAGGCCGCGGGCCAGGATCCGGCGGAAGCCCCACAGCTCCTTGTCACCGGCGTCGGCGCTCTGGTCGGCGGTGATCGCGAGCGGGTCGCCGTCCGGGTTGGGCACGAAGGTGCGCTCGACCGGCTCCAGCGTGCGCGGGTCCGGCGCGAGGAACCCGAGCAGCGGGCCGGGCCAGAACTCCGGGGCGTAGGAGCGCCAGAAGTCGTACATCTCCGGCCGGTCGATCACGTGGTCCTGCCCGGCGTGGTGCGACAGCGCGAAGCAGTAGGTGATGCCCTGCAGGTTGGCCGGGTCGGCGTGCTCGGGGGCGTGCGGCTCGCCGTGCTCGTCGCGCGACTCGGCGCCGACGGCGAACTCGGTGCCGGTCATCGGCAGCAGGTCGCCGTTCTCGGTGGCGTCCAGGACGTACCCGGCGCGGACGGTGGTGCGGGTGCCGTCCCGGCCCTCCAGCGTGACCGCGTCCACCCGGTCGCCGGTCGTCTCGGCCGCCACCGGGCGTTGTTCGAGCAGGACGGTGACGCGCCCGGCCGCGCGGTGCGGGGCGAGCATGGCCTCCAGCACCGCCAGCGCGACCCGCGGCTCGTGGCACAGCTTGCTGACCCGGCCGGCGCCGGGGTTGAGGTCGGTCAGGCGCGCGGCCTCCGCCCGCAGCGGGTAGTGGCGCCGGTAGTAGTCGCGGATGCCCTCGCGCAGGCGGCGGTAGGTCGCGGTCGAGCCGAACCGCTCGATCCACGGGTTCTCGTCCGGCGGCACGGCTTGCGCGGTGAGCTGTCCGCCGAGCCAGTCGGTCTCCTCGGTGAGCACGACCCGGTGCCCGCCGCCCGCCGCGGCCAGCGCGGCGGCGACGCCGCCGAGTCCGCCGCCGACGACGAGGATTTCGGTGTCGAGTTCAGGCATGGTCCCTCTCCGGTGCGGGGCCGGCGGTCGTGCCGGCCACGGGCGGGCACCGCAGCAGCTGCTGCGGCGTGGTCTCGGTTTCGGTGATCAGGTCGACGAGCAGGCGCACGGCGCGCCGGCCCATCTCGCGGCGCGGGATGTCGAAGCCGCTGACCGGGTCGTCCCCCGGCGGGCGGCCGAGCACCGCCAGCGAAAGGTCGTCCGGTGTGGACAGTCCGGCGGCGTCGAGTGCCTGGCGCACGGCGGTGTAGGCGGCGCCGGTGTCGGTTTCCTCCACGACGATCGCCGTCACGCCGTCGGCGAGCCAGCCGCGGACGGTGCCGGTGGTCAGGGTGGGCCCGTCGAGGCGGACGATCCGCGCGTCCGGCGCCGCCTGGCGGAGGCCGCGTTCGCGGTCGGCCGAGGAAGGCGCCTCGTCGGCTTCCCGCACGTACAGCAGGTTCCGGTGCCCCAGCCCGGCCAGCCGTGTGGCGACCTCGGCCGAGGCTGCGACGTAATCCGCGCCCACGTAGGGGATGCGGCCGCCGAGTTCCTCGCGCCGTCCGATGTAGACGAGCGGGAACCCGGAGTCGACCAGCTTCGCGATCGGCTCCTCGGGCACGTGCCGCCCGAAGAACAGGCAGCCGTCGGCGACGCGGGTGCGCCGGATCGCGGCCTCCCCGGACGCCTCGGCGCCGCTCAGCCCGGTGAACAGGATCAGGTCCTGGCCGAGCGCGGCCGCCTCCTCTTCCACCCCGACCAGGATCGGGTAATAGGAGTCGGCCACCTCCATCGGGAACGTGGCGCGGAAGGTGTAGAGGCCGAGCATGTTCGAGCGCGCTGACGCCAGCCGGGTCGCGACCGGGTGCGGCACGTAGCCCAGGTTCTCGGCCACTTCGAGCACCCGGCGGCGCGTCGACTCGGCCATCCGCACCCCGGACCGGCCGCCGAGCACGACCGACACCGTGGCCTGCGAGACGCCGGCGATGCGGGCGATGTCGGCCTGCCGGGGCATGTCACGCCTGGATGGCACGGGACCTCCTGCTGTTGCTAATGCGGATTAGCTGAGGCTCTGGCACGAGCAAAGCGGTGTCAAGGATCTTGTCCAAAACCGGACAAGGAAGGGACTAATACGTATTAGCACCTTGACGCCACTCGAATGGGTCACGGACAGTCCCGTGTCGTCAACGCCGACGAAAGGGAGTCACCGAATGACCGAGCTCTCCCGCCGGGCCACGCTCAAGGTCGCCGCCGGGCTGGGCCTGGCGGCCTTCGCCGTCCCCGCCCTGCCCGCGCAGGCCGCGCCCGCGGGCTTCCCCGACTACCGGTTCCTGCGCACCGCGTTCGACAAGAGCGCGCTGAAGTACAACCCGACCGGCGAGCTGATCTTCCCGTGCATCCGCGGCACGGTCGGCCGGGTGCGCAACGCGCTGGGCCGCTACTACTTGTACTACGCGCCGCACGACGCGCCCGGCGGGATCTGCCTGGCGTACGCGGATTCGCTGGAGGGGCCGTTCACCGAGTACCCGGCCAACCCGATCGTGTCCAATGTGTGGGCGCCGCACTACTCGGTCAGCCACGTCTCGTCGCCGCACGTGATGTGGCACGCGCCGACGCAGGAGATGTGGCTGTACTTCCACGGCGAGAACACCACGACCCGTCTGGCGCGGTCGAGCGACGGCATCACCTTCACCTATGACAAGGTCGTGCTGTCGGCGTCGATGCTGCCCGCCGGCACCAGCGAGACGTCCTACGCGCGGGTGTTCGAGCACAGCCTGCCCGCGCTGGGCGCGAAGTACGTGATGGTCTTCATGATCAACAACCAGACGAACCGGCGCACGATCGGCTGGGGCTGGTCGGCCGACGGGCGGAACTGGGAGTTCGCGCAGGAGCCGCTGATCCGCCCGGAGGAGGTCGGCGCGCGCGACATCAGCGGGCCGTCGGTTCTGAAGCGCAACGGCAGCACCTACGTGGTGTACCACTGCAACATCGAGGCCGGCGGGTCGATGCTGATCACCGAGGTGGGCAACGACTTCAGCCTGCGACGGCACCTCGGCGTGTTCCACGCGCCGCTGCCCGGAGCCCCCGACAACGGCCGGTGCGCATCGGCGTCGTTCGGCACCGAAAACGGCGTGGAGTACATGTTCTACGAGGCGGGCGCCCGTTTGGAGGGCTCGATCGCGATCGCGCGAGCGGTCTAGGGCGTGTCTGACAAAGATCGCGGTTGGTGGCTGGGATGCTGCTGGTCGTGTCGCGGTTTCAGATGCTCTCGGATGAGCAGTGGGCGTTGAT
>NZ_JBEXTX010000054.1:0-51353 GCF_040614175.1 Amycolatopsis sp. NPDC006131 | reverse complement strand
GGCCCAGCAGCAGCCACCCGCAGGGCTCCCGCCCGCGCCCACCACCACCCGGCCCAGCAGCAGCCACCCGCAGGGCTCCCGCCCGCGCCCACCACCACCCGGCCCAGCAGCAGCCACCCGCAGGGCTCCCGCCCGCGCCCACCACTACCTGGCCCAGCGGCAGCCACTCGCCGATTCCCGCCCGGGGCCGCCAGCCGCAGCGTCGCTGGGCCTCCCGTGACCCACTGGACCCGCGACAGCGCCCCCGCTCCCCGTTCTCACGCCCGGCTCAGCGCCGGCGCCAGATCACCCCGCTCCCCCACCACGAAACCGTCCAGCCCCAGCCACTCGGCCATCGACCGCAGCTCCCCGGCCAGCTCGGCGGCCACCCGCGGCACCTCGGCGCCCGGCTCGGCGAACGCGCCCTGCACCCGCAGCACCCCGGCCTCCCGGTCGGCCTTCAGGTCGACTCGCGCCACCAGTTCGCCGTCGAGCAGAAACGGGAACACGTAGTAGCCGTACACGCGCTTGGGCTCGGGCACGTAGATCTCGATGCGGTACCGGAACCCGAACAGCCGCTCGGTGCGGGCCCGCTCCCAGATCAGCGGGTCGAACGGGCACAGCAGCGCCCGCCCCGCGACCTTCCGCGGCATCCGCGCGCCCACCAAGCGGTACGCCGGGCCGCGCCAGCCGCGCACCTCGACCTCCTCCAGCACCCCGTCCTCGACCAGCTCGGCCACCGCCCGGCGGCTCGTCTCCGGGCCCAGCCGGTAGTAGTCCCGCAGGTCCGGCTCCGTCGCCACGCCCAGCGCCGTCGCCGCGCGGGAGATCAGCTCCCGCGCCCCCTGCTCCGCCGACACGCGCCGCGCCAGGATCTCCGCCGGCACGACCCGCTCGGTCAGGTCGTACAGCCGCTCGAACCCGCGCCGCGTGCCGGTGGTCAGCTGGCCCAGCCCGAACAGCAGCTCGCAGATCTTCTTGACCTCGGACCGCTCCCACCAGGACCCCGGACGGCGCTTCGACTCGCCCTCCAGCTCGCGCTCGATGCCGCCCGCCCCGATCGGGCCGAGCTCCTTCACCACCGCCAGCACGTCGTCGACCAGCGACGGCGAACGGTCGGCGAGGGGCTGGTAGTTGCGCCACCACCCGGGCCGCTTCGCGCCGGACTGCAGCAGCGGCCAGTCCTCGACCGGGATCAGGCTCGCCTCGTGCGCCCACGTCTCCACCAGCATCCGCGGCTTGCGGCTGCTGTGCGCCCACGCGGCCTCGTCGATCAGCGCCGGGTCGTAGCCGCCCAGCCGCGCGAACAGCGGCGCGTAGTGCGCCCGCACCACGACGTTCACCGAGTCCAGCTGGATCAGCTGCAGCCGCGCCAGCGCGCGCTTGAGGTGCCGCCGGGTGGGTTCGGTGCCGGGCCGCGGGTCGGCGAAACCCTGGGCCGCCAGCGCCGCCCGCCGGGCGGCCGCCACACTCATCGTCTCCATGGTGGTGCTCATGGTGCCAGCACCCACCGACAAAACCGGTAGGTTCCCGGCATGAGCACCGTGTCCGTCCGCGAAGCCGTCGACGCCGACGCCGCGGAGATCGCCCGGATCCAGCGCGTCACCTGGCGAACGGCCTACCAGGGCGTCCTCAGCGACCGCGCGCTCGCCGAACTGGACTCCGCGGTCACCGAGGCCAGGTGGGCGGAGGCGATCGGCCACCCCGGCTCCCGGATCCACCTCGCCGTGGAGGGCGGCTACACGGTCGGGTTCTGCGTCGCCGGTCCAGCGCCGCGCGACGACGTGGCCGACGCGGCGGGCAACGTGCCCGGCGACGCCGACCGCACCGGCCTGATCGGGACGCTGCTGGTGGAGCCGCGCTGGTCCCGGCGCGGCCACGGCTCCCGGCTGCTGGCCGCGGCCGTCGCCGGGCTGCGCGAGCTGGGCGCCGGCCGCGCCGTCACCTGGGCGGTGGAGTCCGACGCCGCGACCCTCGGCTTCTACCGCCGCGCCGGCTGGCACCCCGACGGCACCGTCCGCACCCTGGACACCGGCGACCGCCGCCTGCGCGAACTCCGCCTCACCGGCGCGCTGGACATCCAGCTCGTCGAGTAGGTCACCAGGCGGTCGCCAGCCACGCGGCGACGCCGGCCAGCGCGATCAGGGGCACGTTCAGCCCGGTCTCCTTCACCTCGCCCCGCGACAGGTGCAGGCCGGCCGCCAGCACCTGCAGGACCGCGAACCCGAGCGCCGCCACCAGCGCCAGCGCGGGCGCGACCCCGGTCAGCGGCGGCAGGACCAGCCCGAGCACGCCGAGGATCTCCACCGCGCCGATGCCACGCACCGCCCACATCGGCACGGTGTCGACCCAGCCCATCATCGGCGCCAGCTGCTCCCGGCTCTGCGCGATCTTCTTCCCGCCCGCGAAAAGGCACACGGGTGTGCGTAGCGGACAGGAGCGTGCGTGTCGCGGTACGAACGGACCTGCCTGATCCGGGGCGACGGCGGGCGCGCGATCCGGCGCATCCTGGACCGGATCGGCAACAAGTGGACACTGCTGGTGGTCGCCACGCTGGACGACCAGCGAATGCGCTTCACCGAGCTGCAGCAGCGCATCCCGGGCGTGTCCCAGCGGATGCTGTCGCTGACGCTGCGGCACCTCGAACGCGACGGTCTGGTGTCGCGCACCGCCTACGCGGAGGTGCCGCCCCGCGTCGAGTACGCGCTCACCGACGTCGGCCGCACCCTGATCGAGCCCGCCGTGCGCCTGGCGGAATGGGCGGTCGAGCACGACCCCGACATCGAACGCAGCCAGCGCGCGTTCGACGAGCGGAACAAGTAGAGCCCGGGAGAACCCGGGCTCTGACGGTCAGGCCTCGTCGCCGGCTCGGACCGGCGTGAAGGCCGGCTTCGTCAGCTCCTGGCTCAGCTCGAAGTCCAGGTCGTCGGCCGGTGCGGGCTTGCCCCGCCCGCGGAACCACAGCACGGACATCACGACCAGGAAGGCCACGGCCACGATCTGGTAGCTGCTGCCCGCGACCTGTTGCGCGAAGCTCCAGTTCTCCCACTCCAGCGGCACCCAGTAGTGCGGCGCGAGCCACAGGATCACCACCGCGGCCCAGCCGGACACGATGAGCCACTTGTTGTTCTTCCGCACGCCCATCACGAGCACCAGCGCGGCCGTCGGCAGCGCCAGGATCCAGTGATGCGACCAGGAGATCGGCGAGATCAGGAGGACACCGGCGGCGTTGACGCCCAGCGCGAGCGCGAGGTTGTCGTCCCGCAGGGCCCGTGCGGTGCCGAGGAACGTCATGGCGACGACCGCGAGCACGCCGAGACCGCCGACGACCGTCAGCGTGGTGCCGGTCAGGTGCAGCTTCTCGAACGTCGCGGTGATCGACTCGTTGGCGTGGATCGGCCCGATGTTCATGCCGGTGGCGTGGAAGACGCGGTCGGTCCAGTAGGTCCACGAGTCGCCGGGCATCAGCACGAACGCGATCGCCGTCATCACCAGGAAGCTGACGAACGCGGTGACCACCGCGCGGAAGTCCTTGCGCAGCAGGAAGATCAGGCAGAACCCGGCCGGGGTGAGCTTGACCGCCGCCGCGATGCCGATCAGCGCGCCCCGCGGCCAGCGCGGGTTCGGCCACAGGATGTCCACCGCGACGAGCATCATCAGCAGGACGTTGATCTGGCCCCAGAAGATCGTGTTCGCCACCGGGTGGGCGACCACCATCACGATCGCGGCCGCCATGACCATCCAGGTCTTGTTCAGCAGCCCGCGCAGCTCCGGCGAGGAGTTGCGGTAGGCCAGGATGATCGGGATCAGCGCCAGGCAGGTCGCGCCGGTCAGCAGCGGGTAGCCGATCGGCGGCGGGATGATGGCCAGCGGCGTGAACAGCACGGCGGAGAACGGCGGGTAGGTGTAGGGCAGCGCGCCGCCGATGGTCGAGACGGGCAGCTCCGAGTAGATCGAGTGGCCCTTGAGGAACGTGTCCGCGCCCAGCCGGTAGATGTCGACGTCGGTCGGCCACTTGCGGATGCCGTGCGCGTAGTACGCGAGCGCGGCGAACAGGCCGACGGCCAGCAGGAGTTCCAAGCCCAGGCGTACCCGCTCGGCGGTACTGCCGTACCTCATCGTCTCGATGACAGCTTTCACTCGTTCTCCCAGTCCCGGCCAGGCGTGATCTCACGGAACAGACGCCGCAACGCCTATCTTCGTTGCCCGCGTGATCGATGTTACGAGCGGGTCCCCCTTGCGCTACGCGCGGCTGCGGTCGGTGAACACGATCCAGCGAAGCACGCTGTAGAGGAACACCGCCTCGCACGCGCCGGCGATGATGCGCGCCAGGTGGTACTGCACGCCCAGCGCGGCCAGGCCGGCCCCGGCGCCGAGGATGAACGCGAAGTAGTTGACGGCCACCGCTATCGCGTAGAGCACGGCCTGGCGCCCGACCGGAGCGTGCGAGCGGAAGTTGAAGACGCGGTTGAGCACGAAGCTCAGCGCGAAGGCGCACACGTAGGCCGCGGTGATGGCGGCCGGCAGCGGCAGCCCGGCCACGCCGTGGCCCAGGGTCAGCAGCAGCAGGTCGACGCCGAAGGTGAACCCGTTGATCAGCGCGAAGCCCACGAAACTGGGCGGGACCAGCGTGTTCAGCCCGAGGGGCAGGTACCGGACGACCGTCGCGCAGAACGACGCGAACCTCTCCACGAGCGACCGCGTCACCCGGATGTCCTGTTGCACGGCGCCACGGTGGCAGAACCGGGTGACGGGAAGGTGAGCAGCCGGTAGTCAACAGGCGGCGGAAAGTGTCACCGACCCCACGGAGATCACACTTCGGGCTGATATCTTCTTGTGACCCCGTCCGTGTGATCCTCCGTCCCCCGCGGAGGCGCGCGCCGCCCCGAAGCCCCCCGTCAGGAGGCGCGGATGTTCGCCTGGTTCTGGGTGACGCTCGGCGTCGCCTTCGGGTCGGCGATCGTGCCCGTGATCAGCGTCGAGGTGTTCGTGCTGGGGCTCGTGGCCAGCGAGCCGGGGCTGCACTGGCTGCTGATCGGCGCGGCCGTCTCGATCGGCCAGATCGCCGGCAAACTGCTGTACTACCTGGCCGCGCGCGGTTCGATCAGGCTGCCGCGGTTCCTGCACGACCGCCTGCACCGGGAGCGCCCGCCCAGCCGCCGCCGCGACCGGTGGCACCAGCGCACCAAGTGGCTGCGCGGCAAGGTGGAGGCCCTGCGCGAGCGCTGCCACCGGCACCCGCACTGGATGACGGGCACCTACGGGGTCAGCTCGCTGATCGGGCTCCCCCCGTTCATGGCGACGACCGTGCTGGCGGGCCTGGCCGACATGCGGATGTCGACGTTCCTCACGGCCGGCCTGACCGGGCGGTTCATCAGGTACAGCGCGCTGGCCGCGTGCCCGGCGGTGTTCGCGGGCTGGTTCCACCACTGAGCTCGGGCTACCGGAGGATCGCAGAACAGCCCGAGCGAGCGCGGGCGCGCCGACGAGCACGGTGGCGGCCACCCCGCCCGCCACGCCCTGCCAGGCCAGCGCGTCGGCCAGGTCGAGCACGACGATCAGCGCGGGCCCGGCGAGCATCGCGATGGCGGCGCCGGAGTAGCCGAACGCGCGGGCCACCGGGCCCTGCGGCACGACCTCGTCGAAGTTCCCGTCGGAGGCGAGGATCGGCCGGTCGCGAGTCATTGTGTGAGATCAGCGCCCGGATCCGGCCGGGTTCCGACAAAGTGGACCGCATGAGATACCGGCTTTTCGGGCGCACCGGGCTGCGCGTGGCGGAGATGTTCCTCGGGGCGATGGCGCTGCAGGAACCGGACGAGGCCCGGCGGGTGGTCAAGGCCTACGCCGATGCCGGGGGCAACGTGATCGACACGGCCTCGGCGTACGCGGAGAGCGAGAGCGTGCTGGGCGAGGTGCTGACCGACCGCGACCGGTTCGTGCTGGCCACCAAGTACACGCTGACGCGCGACCCGCACGACCCGAACGCCGGGGGCAGCCACCGCAAGAACCTGGTCGCGTCCCTGGAGCGCAGCCTGCGGCGGCTGCGCACCGACTACGTCGACATCCTGTGGGTGCACACGTGGGATCCGCACACGCCGGTCGCCGAGACGCTGCGTGCGCTGGACGACCTGGTCCGGGCGGGCAAGGTCAGGTACCTCGGGGTGTCCGACACGCCCGCGTGGGTGGTGAGCCGGGCGGACGTGCTGGCGGAGTGGCGCGGGTGGACGCCGTTCGCCGGTGTGCAGGTGCCCTACAGCCTGCTGAACCGCGACATCGAGCGTGACGTGCTGCCGATGGCCGAGCAGCTGGGGCTGACCGTCGCGGCGTGGGGCGTCCTGGAGCACGGCGCGCTGACCGGGTCCAGCCGGGTCGGTTCGCCGTCGCCGGACCAGCAACGGGTGGCGGCTGCGGTGCGCTCGGTGGCGGACGAGCTGGGTGTCACGGCGGCGCAGGTCGCGATCGCGTGGTCGCGGGCCCGGTCGGCGGTCGTGCACCCGCTGATCGGGTTCCGCACCGCGGACCGGGTCGCGGAGAGCGTCGCCGCCCTGGACGTGAGGCTGCCCCCGGAGGCGGTGGCGAAGCTGGAGGCGGCGGCGCCGTTCGAGCCGGGCCCGTTCGCCGACTTCGTGAACCAGTCGGCGGCCAGCGCGGGGGTGTTCGGCCACGGCGAGGTGGCGGGGCGTCAGCTGCGGGAGTGAGGCAGCTCGGCGACGGCGGCCACCGTCCAGTGCGCGGGTTTCGGCGCCTCCTCGGGCGGCAGGCCGAGTATCCACGCCAGGAGGTCCGTGGCCTGGGCGTGGGTGTCGATCAGCCCCCACTGGTTGAGGTGGACACCGGCGTCGGCCTCGTAGCCGTGGCACAGCCACGAGTGCACGTCCATCAGGCCGAAGTCCGCGCCGATGATCTCGAAGCCACGCAGGACGGCGTGCTCCGGCATCGGCGCTTGCCGCAGGAGGAGGGCCAGCGGTTCCGCGTCGGCCGGGTCCAGCTCGCCGCGGAGCGCCTCGACGAGCGCGGCGGCGTCGCGGCGGGTGAAGCCGATCGCCAGCAGGTGCCCGTCGAACCGCGCCGCCGCGGCCGGGTCGGCGTGCCAGGCCCAGAACTCCGGACCGTGGTCGACACCGGTGAGGCACCTGCTCAGGCTGATGAAGGGCTCCGGCAGCCACCGCGAAGGCCACCCCTCCCGCGCGGCGCGCGGGACGGACAGGTAACCCGCGAGCAGGTGTTCGTCGTGCACTCGTGCAGTGTCGCAACGGCCGCACGGGTTCGCGACGCATTACCACAGGGGCAGCAGGATCGGCGCGGCGTTCATCGCGCCGTGGACCGTGATCAGCGGCCACGTCAGGCGGTACCGGCTCCACAGGTAGCCGAGGAAGAGCCCGGCCACCCCCTGGTTCACGAAGGTCGCGGCCAGGTCCGACGGCAGGTCGCCGGTGCCCTGGATGCCGACGTGCCAGGCGGCCCAGAGGAGGGACGTGAGCACGATCGCGGGCCAGGGCCCGAGGAGCGCCTCCCACCTGGTCTGCAGCCACCGCCGGTAGAAGACCTCTTCGAGCAGGCTGTTGACGAGGAAGCCGACCACGAGCGTGGCCACCAGGGTGAGCACATCGACGGTGAAGGCGTAGTCGCTCGTCGGCACGGCCCAGGGACCCGCGTAGCTGAGGGCGAACCAGGCCGCCACCGCGGGCACCGGAGTCCACCACGGCACGGTCGCTGCGGCACCGGCCTCCCCCGCGTCGCGGGACCACCGGAACAGCAGGACGGGCACCACGAGCAGCAGCACCAGCTTCGACACCGTATGCGCCGGCTCGCCGCCGCCGGCCACGGCCAGGACGACCGCGAACAGCACGGCAGCGGCCAGCAGAACACCCGCTTCGAGCCCGGTGCGACGTCCGTGCGGCGCGTCCGGGGCGGGCCGGGCCGGCACGAACCGCACCAGCGCGATCGCGACCGCGACCGGGATCCAGCGCACCCACATCGGCACTGTTCCGTCGTGGTCCGCCGAATAGCGGATGCCGGTGTTCCCGCTCAGCACGAGCCACAGCGCGGACCCGGCGATCACCAGCACACCCGTCACCAGCACCGCTCGGCCGGCCGCCGAGGAGGACCGCGTCTCCGATTTATTTAGCACAAGCGTACTGTAACGGAGACCGTACGGTTGTGCTATAAAAATTCCGTGCCCAAGCTCGTCGACCACGACCAGCGACGCCAGGAGCTCGCGCGCGTCGTGTGGGAGGTCATCAGCCGCGAGGGCATTCAGAGCGTGACGGTGCGGAAGGTCGCCGAGGAGGCGGGTGTTTCGGTCGGCGGCCTGCGCCACTACTTCGACAGCCAGCGCGGATTGCTGCGGTTCGCGGCGCGGGCCATGGCCGACAAGGTCGCCGCACGCGTGGCCGAGCACCTGCGCGGGGAGATGCCGGGACCGGTTCGCGCCCGGCTGCTGCTGGAGGAAATGCTGCCGCTGGACGCCGACCGGCGGGTGGACGCGGACGTCTGGCTGGCGTGCCTGGTGCAGTCGCGGGTGGACGAATCACTGGCCGAGCTGCAGGGCGCGGGTCTCCACGGGGAACGGCACCTGTGCCGGCTCGCGGTGGCGTATTCCTGCGGCCGGCCCCCGCCGAAGCTCATCGGGGACCGGCTCACCGACCCCGGCCTGGAACGGCAGGCGCTGCGGCTGCACACCTTCGTCGACGGCCTGACCCTGCAGGCCGCGATGTACCCGGACGACTTCCCGCCGGAGGAGGTCCGCCGGCTCCTCGACGAGGAACTGGCAGCGCTGCCGGGGCGCCGCTCCTGCTCGGCACCCGCCGCGGGCACGGGCCCCGCCTAACGCGGACTCGCTCGCTTCCAGGTCCAGCGCCTGGCGCACCGTGGCGCGGGCGCCGCGCCGGTCGTACGCGTGCACCAACCGGCACCACCGCCGGTCCTCCTAGCGCGCGGCCTCCGCCGCCTCCAGGTCCAGCGCCTTGCGCATCGTCGCGCGGGCTCGGCGCCGGTCGCCCGCCAGGTCGTACGCGTGCGCCAGCCGGTACCAGTACCGCCAGTCCTCGGGGTGCTGCTCCAGCTCCGCGCGGCGCTCCTCGAACCACGCGTCCGCCGCGGCGCGGTCCACCCGGCCGGACGGGCGGCGCGGCAGGTCGGCCACGTCCGGCAGCCCGCCTTCGGCGTCCAGGCGTCGCGCCAGGTGCTGGATCCGCGTGCCGGACCGCCAGGTCGCCACGACCATCCACAGCCCCAGCAGCGGCAGCACCAGCACGCCGACACCGAGCGCGATGCCCACCCCGGTGCCGGTCGCGATCAGCTCCACCCCGCGCGCCCCGAGCAGCACCAGGTAGACCACCAGCGCGGCGGTCATCACCAGTGCGACGTTGCGGGCCTTCACAGGTCGAGCACGTTCTCGAGGCCGACGGTCAGGCCGGGACGGCCCAGCACCTCCCGCACCCCGAGCAGCACACCCGGCATGAACGAGGTCCGGTCCATCGAGTCGTGCCGGATGGTGAGCGTCTCACCCTCCTGACCGAACAGGATCTCCTCGTGCGCCACCAGCCCGGGCAGCCGCACCGAGTGCACGTGCACGTCCTCGACCCGCGCGCCGCGGGCGCCGTCCAGCTCGCTCGTCGTCGCGTCCGCGCCCGGCTTCAGCCCGGCCTCGCGGCGCGCCTGCGAGATCAGCCGCGCCGTGTGCGCCGCCGTGCCGGACGGGGCGTCCGCCTTGCGGTTGTGGTGCAGCTCGATGACCTCGACCGATTCGTAGAACCGCGCCGCCTGCTGCGCGAACCGCATCGCGAGCACCGCGCCGAGCGCGAAGTTCGGCGCGATCAGCACCCCGACCTCCGGCTTGCCTGCCAGCCACGACCGCACCGTCTCCAGCCGCTCCTCGCTGAACCCGGTGGTGCCGACGACCGCGTGCAACCCGTTGTCCACCAGGAACTCCAGGTTGCCCATCACCGCGTCCGGGTGGGTGAAGTCGACGACCACCTCCGCGCCGGCCTCGGTCAGCGCGGCCAGGTCGTCGCCCGCGTCCAGCGTCGCCACGACCGTCATGTCGGGCGCGCCCCCGGCGGCCTTGACCACCTGCGCACCCATCCGTCCCTGGGCGCCCAGCACGCCGACCCGGATCGGGTTGTCCTCGCCGCGGGGGTTCATTTCGCGATCACCTCGTGCAGATCTTCCGGTAGGTCCTGCTCGGAAGCGTACGGCCCGACCACCGCGGCGGCGGTAACCCCTCCCGGCGTCCCGAACAGGGTGCGGGCCAGCTCACACACCTCCTCGGTGGTCACCGCGGCGATCCGCTCCACCGACTCGTCGACGGTGAGGTGCACGCCGTAGTTGAGCTCCTGCTTGCCGATGCGCGACATCCGCGACGCGGTGTCCTCCAGGCCCAGCACGATCCCGCCGCGCAGCTGCCCCTTGGCGCGCGCGACCTCGGCGTCGGTGAAGCCGTCCTTGCCGACCTGCCCGAGCACGTCCCGCAGCACCGCCGACACCTCCCCCAGCCGCTCCGGCTGGCAGCCCGCGTACACGGAGAAGTGACCGGTGTCGGCGTAGGTCGCCACCGACGAGTACACCTGGTAGGCCAGGCCGCGCTGCTCGCGCACCTCCTGGAACAGCCGCGAGCTCATCCCGCCGCCGAGCGCGGCGTTGAGCACCGACAGCGCGTACCGGCGCTCGTCGTGCCGCGACAGCGCCTTCATGCCGAGCATGACGTGCGCCTGCTCGGTGTCGTCGCTGTGCAGCACCAGCCGCCGCTCCGCGGCCACCCGCGCCTTGCCCGCGCGCGGCGGCACCGGGGTGTCCGAACCGGACAGACGGCCACGCAACGCCTTGCGCGCCAGGCGGAGCACCTGCGCGTGCTCGACGTTGCCCGCCACCGCGAGCACCATCTTCGGCAGCGTGTAGCGGCGCCGGTAGAACCCGCGCAGGCCGCTCGCCGACATGCCGGTGATCGACTCGGTGGTGCCCAGCACCGGGCGCGCCAGCGGGTGCGAGCCCAGGACCGTGGTGACGAACGTGTCGTGCAGCAGGTCCTCGGGATCGTCGTCGCGCATGGCGATCTCCTCGAGCACCACGCTGCGTTCGGTGTCCACATCGGACTCCGCGCAGAGCGCCTCGAAGACGACGTCGGTGACCAGGTCCACCGCCAGCGGCAGGTCCTCGTCGAGCACCTGCGCGTAGTAGCAGGTGTGCTCCTTCGCGGTGAACGCGTTCAGCTCGCCGCCGACCGCGTCGATCTCCTCGGCGATCTGCACCGCGGACCGGTTGGTGGTGCCCTTGAACAGCAGGTGCTCCAGGTAGTGCGCCGCGCCGGCCACCTTCGGCGGCTCGTCCCGCGAGCCGACCCCGACCCACAGGCCGACGGTCGCCGACCGCACCCCCGGCACGTGCTCGGTGACCACCCGCAGCCCGCCCGGCAGCACAGTGCGCTTCACAACCTGGCCGTTCGCCCCGGTTTCGAGCGTCCGCGTGGTGCCCGCGGCCTGCTCGTGCCCGGCAATCTGTCGCGCCATCGAATCCCAACACTCGTGCGGGAACACGGAAAACGGCCCGCCCCGCCCGGGGACGGGCCGTTTCCCGGCTACCGCTTCGTCCTACTTGGCGTCGGCCTCGGCGCCCTCGGCGGGAGCGTCCTCGGCCTTCTTCTCGCCCTCGTCCTCGTCCTTGACGAGGATCAGGCTGATCTTGCCGCGGTTGTCGATGTCGGCGATCTCGACGCGGAGCTTGTCGCCCACGTTGACCACGTCCTCGACCTTGCCGATGCGCTTGCCGTTACCCAGCTTCGAGATGTGGATCAGGCCGTCCTTGCCCGGCAGCAGCGAGACGAACGCGCCGAACGCGGCCGTCTTCACCACGGTGCCCAGGAAGCGCTCGCCCACCTTCGGCAGCTGCGGGTTCGCGATGGCGTTGATCTTGCTGATCGCGGCCTCCGCGGACGGGCCGTCGGCCGCACCCACGTAGATCGTGCCGTCGTCCTCGATCGAGATGTCGGCGCCGGTCTCCTCGGTGATCGAGTTGATCATCTTGCCCTTCGGCCCGATGACCTCGCCGATCTTGTCGACCGGGATCTTCACGCTCGTGACGCGCGGGGCGTAGGGGCTCATCTCGTCCGGGGAGTCGATGGCCTCGGCCAGCACGTCGAGGATGGTCAGCCGGGCGTCCTTGGCCTGGTTCAGCGCGCCCGCCAGCACGTCCGACGGGATGCCGTCGAGCTTGGTGTCCAGCTGCAGCGCGGTGATGAAGTCCTTGGTGCCGGCGACCTTGAAGTCCATGTCACCGAAGGCGTCCTCGGCGCCGAGGATGTCGGTCAGCGCGACGTAGCGCGTCTCGCCATCGACCTCATCGGACACCAGGCCCATCGCGATGCCCGCGACCGGCGCCTTCAGCGGCACACCGGCGTTGAGCAGCGACATGGTCGAGGCGCACACCGAGCCCATCGAGGTGGACCCGTTCGAGCCCAGCGCCTCCGACACCTGCCGGATGGCGTAGGGGAACTCGTCCCGCTTCGGCAGCACCGGCACCAGCGCGCGCTCGGCCAGCATGCCGTGGCCGATCTCGCGCCGCTTGGGCGAGCCCACGCGGCCGGTCTCGCCGGTGGAGAACGGCGGGAAGTTGTAGTGGTGCAGGTACCGCTTGGTCGTCTCCGGCGACAGCGAGTCGATCTGCTGCTCCATGCGCAGCATGTTCAGCGTGGTGACACCCAGGATCTGGGTCTCGCCGCGCTCGAACAGCGCCGAACCGTGCGCCCGCGGGATGATCGCGACCTCGGCCGCCAGCTGGCGGATGTCGGTGAGGCCGCGGCCGTCGATGCGGACCTTGTCGCGCAGGATGCGCTGGCGGATCAGCTTCTTGGTCAGCGCCCGGAACGCGGCGCCGATCTCCTTGTCGCGGCCCTCGAAGGCCTCGCCCTCGCCGAGGCCGACCTTGGCCAGCACGGCGGCCTTGACCTCGTCGGTGGCGGTCTCGCGCTCCTGCTTGCCCGCGATGGTCAGCGCCTTGGCCAGGTCCTCGCTCGCGATCGCGGCGACCGCGTCGTAGGCGTCCTGCTGGTAGGCGGGGAACACCGGGAAGTCACCGGTCGGCTTGGCGGCCGCGTCGGCGAGCTTCTGCTGCGCCTCGCACAGCACGCGGATGAACGGCTTGGCGGCGGCCAGGCCCTCGGCCACGGCCTGCTCGGTCGGCGCCGGGGCGCCGCCCGCGATCAGGTCGAGCGTGTTCTCGGTGCCCTCGGCCTCGACCATCATGATCGCGACGTCATCACCGACGACACGGCCTGCCACGACCATGTTGAAGGTCGCCTGCTCCAGCTGCGACCAGGTCGGGAACGCGACCCACTGGCCCTCGATCAGCGCGACGCGGACGCCGCCGATCGGGCCGGAGAACGGCAGGCCGCCGATCTGGGTCGAGGCCGACGCGGCGTTGATCGCCAGCACGTCGTAGGGGTCCTCGGGGTGCAGGCTCTGCACCGTGACGACGATCTGGATCTCGTTGCGCAGGCCGTCGGCGAACGACGGGCGCAGCGGCCGGTCGATCAGGCGGCAGGTCAGGATCGCGTCGGTGGAGGGACGGCCCTCGCGGCGGAAGAACGCGCCCGGGATCCGGCCCGCGGCGTACATCCGCTCCTCGACGTCCACCGTCAGCGGGAAGAAGTCGAAGTGCTCCTTCGGCTGCTTGGAGGCGGTGGTCGCCGACAGCAGCATCGTCTCTTCGTCCAGGTAGGCCACGACAGCGCCGGCGGCCTGCCGGGCGAGCCTGCCCGTCTCGAAGCGGATCGTGCGAGTGCCGTACTTGCCGTTGTCGATGACGGCCTCGGCCTCGTGCACGACGGGTCCGCTTGCTTCGGTCATGTGTAGTTGACTCCTCGTTCGTTCGGGCAGCAGAGCGCCCCGCCCGTGCGGGGCGGCGTCCGAGGAACGAGCCGGTCTTCGATCGAAGCCAACGGGACTCTCCCGTAAGCCACTACCGAGGACCGGCGTCCTTGCCCTCGAGCGCCTGCCCTTCCTCTTTCTTACTTCATATGGACCGAGGGGGAGCGACCGTGGTCACTCCCCCTGTCGATCACGTCATCGGCGCAACCCGAGTCGCTGGATCAGCGACCGGTAGCGTTCGATGTCCACCTTCATCACGTAGTTGAGCAGCCGGCGACGACGGCCGACCAGCAGCAACAGGCCGCGACGGGAGTGGTGGTCGTGCTTGTGCACCTTGAGATGCTCGGTGAGACCGATGATCCGCTTGGTGAGCAGCGCGACCTGGGCCTCCGGGGACCCGGTGTCGGACTCGTGCAGACCGTACTCGGTCAGAATCGACTTCTTCTCGTCGGTGGACAGCGCCACTGAGTTCTCTCCTCTGTGTTGTTCTGTGCCGTGAGGCCCGCTGGACGCGGGTAGTCGGTCGCGGCCGCCACGGACTGCAGCCGGACCCGGTGGTTCAGGGTATCAGGGAGCGCACTACCTGGCCTGCTGGGACAGCGGGAAGCGCTCGAGGGCGACGTATCGCACGCCGTCGGCGCTCCGCTGCGACCGCATCAGCACCGCCTCCGCGGCCGTCCACATCTCGCTGCGGTAACCGGACAGCCGCCGCTCCAGCTCCGCCGGCACCCGCTCGCGCGTGCGCGCCAGCGTCAGGTGCGGCAGGTACGCGCGGCCCTCCTCGCCCGCTCCGGCGGCGAGACCGAGCTCGGTGATCCCTTCGCCGTACACCCCGAGGTAGAGGACCCGGGTGAACGTGCCCGCACCTTCCAACCAGATCCGGGGCGCGGACATTCCCGCCAGCCGCGGCCGCAGCCAGTCCGCCCTGGCCCGGGCGTCGTCCTCGCCGTAGAAACCCAGCGTGACGTGCCAGTTGTCCGGCGAACTCCACCGCACGCCGTCCAGCCGCGGCAGCCCGGCGACCTCGGCGGTCAGGGTCTCGACCACGGCGGCGGGCGGCAGGACCGCGGAGAACAGCACCACGGGTCAGCCCTGCTGCCCGGCGCGGCGGAGCAGGTCGGCCAGCGCCGGGAAGTCGTCGTCGAGCCGCTTGGCCGCCTCGATCAGGTCCTCGTCCTCGGCGATGTCCCGCAGCGCGGACAGCACCGCGCGCTCCTCGGACAGCGCGTTGACCGGGAAGGTGTCGCGGCCGACCGTCGGCCGCGCGTCCCGCACGTCCTCCAGCGCGGCCATCAGGGCTTCCTTGTGGCCGGCGGCGACCTCGGGGATCAGGCACTTGCGCTCGAGCATGATCATCCGCGCGAGCACCACCGGGTTGCCGATCTTGGCGCGGCGGCCGCTCATCACCTGGCTCAGCATCGGGGCGCTGATGCCCAGCACCTCGGCCAGGTAGGCCTGCGAGACGTCGAACGCGACGACGAGACGGCGCACCCGGTCACCCAGCGGCTCGCCGTACCACTCCCGCTGGAGGGCGATGTTCCGCTGGACGATCTTGTGGTCATCCACGTGCTGTGCTCCCTGCTCTCCCCGGACAGACCTGGCCGCGCCGGACCCAATCTTGCCAGGTGGGATCGGGCGGGCGAGGCGGAATCACCCGACGATTCGCAATCGCACCGGCGCGGTCAGCCGCCGGTGCCGAGGATGGCGCGGGTGCGGCTGACGTCGTCGGCGATCTGCTCGATCAGGTCGTCGACGCTGGTGAACTTCACCATGTCCCGCAGGCGGCCGACGAAGTCCAGCGCCACGTGCTGGCCGTAGAAGTCCTCGTCCACGTCGAGCACGAACGCCTCGACGGTGCGCTCGCGGCCGGAGAACGTCGGGTTGGTGCCGACCGAGACCGCGGCGGGCAGCAGGCGGCCGGGCTGGTTCTCGCGGACGAACCAGCAGGCGTAGACGCCGTCGGCGGGCACCGCGGCGAACCGCGGCGTGGACAGGTTGGCGGTCGGGTAGCCCAGGTCGTGCCCGCGGCCGTCGCCGCGCACCACGATGCCCTCCAGGCGGTGCGGCCGGCCGAGCGCGTCGGCTGCGGCGACCACGTCGCCCGCGTCGATGCACGAGCGGACGTAGGTCGACGAGAAGGTGATCTCGCCGACGTCCGCGGTCTCGCCGTCCGCGGTGGATCCGCCCTGCAGCTCGGCGCCGTAGGTGGCGAACCCGAAGCGGCGGCCCAGGTCCTTGAGCAGGGCCACGTCGCCGGCGGCCTTGTGGCCGAAGGTGAAGTTCTCCCCCACCACCACGGCGGCCGCGTGCAGCCGGTCGACCAGCACCTCGTGCACGAACTCGTGCGCGGTCAGCCGGGACAGCTCGGCGGTGAACGGCAGCACGCACAGCACGTCGATGCCCAGCTGCTCGACCAGCTCCGCCTTGCGGCGCAGCGTGGTCAGCTGCGCCGGGTGGCTCCCCGGCCGGATGACCTCGGACGGGTGCGGGTCGAACGTCAGCATCACGCTGGGCAGGTTGCGGTTCTTGGCCACCTCGACCGTCCTGGCGATCAGCGCCTGGTGCCCGCGGTGCACCCCGTCGAACACGCCGATCGTGACCACGCACCGCCCCCAGCCGCCGGGGAGATCAGCAAGCCCTCGCCACCTCTGCACGCATGCAGGGTACTGCCGCGCGAAGCGCGTCCGCCGAGGGCGGTCGGCGGCCGTCACCGTCCGCCCGGAGCTTCGGCGGTGCCGGGCGGTGTCCAGTCCCACACCCTGCCGGTCTCCTTGCGCACGATCGACGCCGGCGCCCGGCGCATGCCGAGGACCTGCATCCGGTGGACGAGCCTGGAGCGCGACACCGCGATCCTGCCCTTCCGGCGGGCCGTCGAGACGACCGCGCGGGTCCGGCCGAGCCGGGCCCGGTCGTAGGCGGCGAGGTCACCGGTGGTCACGACGAGCGTGACCGCGTCCTCGATCGCCTGGCACGCCCCTGCCCCATGTCTGGCGTCATCGCGTGCGCCGCGTCGCCCAGCAGCACGACCCGGCCGCGGACGTAGGTGGGCAACGCGCCGAGGTCGTTGATGTCGTTGTGCAGCACGGCATCCGCGGGTGTCGCGTCGAGCAGCTCGCCGACCCGGCGGTGCCAGCCCGTCAGCCGGCGGCGCACCTCGGCCAGGTTGTCCGGGTAGCGCACGCCGGGCGTGTCGGCGTGCACGCCCAGCGCCCAGTAGACCCGTTCGCCGCCGATCGGGTGAGCCAGGAAGTACGCCCCGCGCCCGAGGGTGAACATCCCGTCCTCCGGCCACACCGATCCGGGCCGGGTGACCCCGCGCCACGCCGTGTACCGGAAGCGGGGTGCCGGCGCGTCCGGCCAGAGGGTCGCGCGCACGGTGCTGTGGATGCCGTCCGCGCCCACGACGAGACCGGCCTCGATCTCGTGCTCGCCCTCAGCCGTCCGGTAGTGGACCGTCGCGCCGGCCGCCGACGTGCTCACCCCGGTCACGGTGGCTCCGCCCCGAAGAGGTCCATCCCTCGTTCGGCGACGTCGGCGAACGAGGCCAGCGTGGCGATCCGCCGCTTGACCACCACGGGCCAGGCGTCGTCGTCGACCCGGAAGTAGGTGGTGCGCGCACCCGGCCCGGTCCGGCGGCGCACCAGGCCGGCGGAGGTGAGCAGGTTGAGGTTGGTGGTCAGGGACGCCCGGCTGGCCCCGATCGCCTCGGCGATCTGCGTGGCCGACTGCTCGGGCGGGTCGCACACCATCAGCCAGCCCAGGATCCGGCCCGCGATCGGCGGCTGGCCGTACTGCTCGGCGAAGAACGTGGCCACCTCCAGAACTGTCCCCGGAACGGGGCTTCGCGGGGATCAGGCCGGAGCGAGAACGACCACCGAGCGGGCCACGCCGCCGGCGTCCACGGCCAGCGCGAGGGCGTGCCCGTCCGGGTCGAACACCCCGTACGTGCCCTCGATGCCGGAGGCGCGCACCTGCTGTCCATATCGGACAGCACGGGCGGTGGCCGCGTCGACCTCGTAGCGCGGGAAGGCCGCGGCCACCGCGTCGTCCAGGTCGAAGGACAGCTCCGGCTTCTCCTCCAGCTGCTCCAGCGTGCGCGCCGCGGCGATGCCGAACGGGCCGACGGTGGTGCGGCGCAGCGCGGCGAGGTGGCCGCCCACGCCGAGCCCCGCGCCGAGGTCACGGGCCAGCGCCCGCACGTAGGTGCCCGAGGAGCACTCGACGACCGCGTCCAGCTCGATGCGGTCGGCGACGCGGCGGGTGGCGAGCAGGTCGAACCGGTACACGGTGACCGGCCGCGGCTTGAGCGCGACCTCTTCACCCGCCCGCACGCGCGCGTACGCCCGCTTGCCGGCGATCTTCACCGCGCTCACCGCGCTCGGGACCTGCTGGATCTCCCCGGTGAGCGCGGCTATCCCGGACGCGATCGCCTCGTCGGTGACGGCGGCCAGCGCGTCCGGGTCCGCGGTGGAGGTGTGCTCGCCCTCGGCGTCGTCGGTGGTGGTCGAGACTCCGAGGGCCAGCGTGGCGAGGTAGGTCTTGCGGTCCAGCGCGAGGTGGCCCAGCAGCTTGGTCGCCCGCTCGACGCCCAGCACCAGCACGCCGGTGGCCATCGGGTCGAGCGTGCCGGCGTGCCCGACCTTGCGGGTGCCCATGATCCGGCGCACCCGCGCCACCACGTCGTGGGAGGTCATGCCTGGTGGCTTGTCCACCACGAGCAGGCCGGGCGGGGGCGCGGGGCGTCGAGTCTTCGGCTGGGACACGGCTGGAAACCTTACGGGCGCGCCCTTACGCGGCTGCCGGGACCTTCCGGGTGGGGGCGTCCCACACGTGGCGGCGGACCTGCACCGGCACGTGCTCGCCCCGCTCCTGCGCGGCGAACAGTTCGGCGCGGGCGCGCAGCCACCACACCAGCATGCGGAACGTGCCCAGCACGAGCACCGCGACGACGGCCAGCAGCGCGAGCCGGAACTGGCCGCCGGTGAGCTGCAGCAGCACGCCGACCGCCAGCGCGGTGAGCGTGGTGGCGACGAAGCCGCCGACGTTGACCACGCCGGTCGCGGTGCCCACGCGGGACAGCGGGTTGTAGTCGCGGGCCAGCGCGAACCCGATCATCGACGCCGGGCCGCCCAGGGACAGGAACGCGAACGCGGGCACCAGCACGCCGACCGGGATCTGCCCGGGCCAGCTCAGCAGCAGGGCCCACACCGCGGCGGCGCCGGCGAGGTAGCCGAGCACCAGCGGCATCCGGGCGCCGGGGCGGGCGGAGATGATGCTGCCGACCAGCGGGCCGCCGATCATCGAGCCGAACACGAACACGGTCAGCAGTGCGCTGGCGGTCGCGGCCGGGTGGCCCTGGCCTTGCACCAGGAACGGCACGCCCCACAGCAGGGTCAGCACGTTCGGGGCGAACATCGTCGAGAAGTGCACCCAGAAGCCGAGACGGGTGCCGGGGACGCGCCACGCCGTGCGGACCTGGCGGGCAAGCTGGCGCGCGTCGACCGGGCCGGCCTTCGGGGTGGCGCCGGCCGGGGTGTCGCGGACCCGGCCCGCGACGACGGCCGAGTAGATCGCGGTGATCAGGCCGGCGGCGAGGAACGTCGGGGTCCAGCCGGGGCCGGCGAGCAGCAGGGTGAGCGGGACGGTCGCGGCGAGGTTGCCGAGGAAGCCGATCGCCGTGGTGAAGCTCGTGACCACGGCGTACTGGCGGCCCGGGAAGTGCGCGGCGATCAGGCGCAGCACGCTGACGAAGGTGAGCGCGTCGCCGAAGCCGAGCACACCGCGCGCGAGCAGGCCCAGCGCGTAGGTGTCCGCGACGGCGACGAGGACCTGGCCGAGGCCGAGGAAGATCAGCGCGGCGGTGAGGACCTTGCGCGGCCCGAAGCGGTCGACGAGGACGCCGGTGGGGATCTGCATCGCGGCGTAGACGCCGACCTGCAGGACGGTGAACGTGGACAGCGCGGCGGCGCCGACCCCGAACCGGTCGGCGGCTTCCAGCCCGGCGACCCCGAACGAGGTGCGGTGGAAGACGGAGAGGAGGTAGACGATGGCGGCGGTGAACCAGATGAACCACGACCGGCGGCTGGCCTTGCCGATCACGGGTGCCTGCTGCGGCGGCACGAAGGATTCCTCCCGAAGCGGAGTAGGCGACAACGACACGGGGACGCCCGCATCGCCGTCCCGATAGTTGTATCGCCTATGCAAGGCTGAAACTTACCTGTTACCGGGGTGTTTTCAGCCACACGGCCCAGCGCGGGCCACCCGTTCAGCGGACGGCGTCGAGGTTGCTGGGCTCGCGGACCGGAACCGGCGCCACCAGCAGAGTCGCGGCCCGGCGCTCACCACGCCGCGGGGGCGTCAGCGGACGGCGCCGACCACGGTCCGGCGGTCGGAGCGCTCCCCGAGATGCGCGCCGGCACGCCGCCTCCCCGGCGCCGCTGCCCCAGTCCGGCGTTGCCGGACCCGGATCCGGTCCCACGACACGCCTGCGGCGCGGCGCGGCGGGGCCAGCCGACGGCACCGTGCATCGTGCACCCACCGTCGCCCACCGCCACCCTCCAGCAGCAGCAGCCAGTCGCCCGGCCGTGCGCGCCGGGCCCGCCGACCGCGCCGAGCCTCACTCACCCCTCACTACCGCGCGCGACCCCCTCCCCCGAGACGGAGCCGACGGCAGGTGCGGCGTCAGCGGACCGCGCCGACCACGGTCCAGCCGTCCGAGCGCCAGCGGGCCACCACCGCGGCCAGGCGCAGCACCATGAACAGCGACAGGCCGGTCCAGATGCCGGTCAGGCCCCAGCCGAAGCCGAGCGAGGCCCAGATCAGCGGCAGGAACCCGAGCGCGGCGCTGACGAGCGTCGCGGTGCGGAGGAAGGCCGCGTCACCCGCGCCGAGGAGCACCCCGTCCAGCGCGAACACCACGCCCGCGATCGGTTGCAGCGCCACGAAGAACCACCAGGCGTGCGGCACCTCGCCGAGCACGCCCGGGTCGGAGGTGAACGCGTGCGGCAGCACCTGCGACACCGCCGCGAACACCACGCCGAGGACGCAGCCCATGATCAGCCCGTAACGCGTGATCTGCCCGGCCACGCCTCGCGCCTGCCGCGCCGAGCCCGCCCCCAGAGCCGCCCCGACCAGCGACTGGGCCGCGATGGCGACCGAGTCCAGCACGAGGGAGAGGAACGTCCACAGCTGCAGCACGATCTGGTGCGCGCCGACGGCCGCCGTCGAGGTGCGGGCCGCCACCGCCGCGGCGGAGACGAAGCACGCCTGGAAGGCGAGGCTGCGCAGCACCAGGTCCCGGCCGAGGCCGAGCTGCGCGCGCATCACCTTCGGGTGCGGCTTGAGCGACACCTTCTCGGCCACGAGGGCCCGCAGGAACAGCCCGGCGCTGATCACCTGGGCGACGACGTTCGCGACCGCCGACCCTTCGAGCCCCCAGTCCGCGACGTAGACCAGCAGCGGGCAGAGGACCGCGGAGATCCCGTTGCCGGCCAGGACGTACCGCAGCGGGCGGACCGCGTCCTGCACGCCGCGCATCCAGCCGTTGCCCGCCATGGTGATCAGGATCAGCGGCGCCCCGAACAACGCGATGCGCAGCCAGGACACGGCCGCCGCGGCGACCTCGTCACTGCCGGACAGGACACGCGCGACCGGGCCCGCGAGCAGCTGCCCGGCGCCGAGCACGACCAGGCCGACGAGGATCGCCAGCCAGGTCGCCTGGACGCCTTCGCTGACCGCCTCGGCGCGGCGGCCGGCGCCGAGCAGGCGGGCGGTGCGCGAGGTGGTGCCGTAGGACAGGAACGTCAGCTGGGTCGAGACCTGGGCCAGCACGACCCCGCCGACGGCGAGCCCGGCCAGTGGAAGAGCCCCCAGGTGCCCGACGACGGCCGTGTCGACCAGGACGTACAACGGCTCGGCCGCGAGGACCCCCAGCGCCGGGACCGCCAGGCCCAGCACGCGCCTGGCGGGCACCTTCTCCCCGGCGGTTTCCACGGTTTCGGACACGAGGGCAGGTTAACCGGGGGCACCGACAAGATCGGCCGCGCGGCAGCGGCGCGGCCGATCCGGCGACGCCCTCCGCGGGGCGGTGGCTCCCGGCGGGGGGAGGGCTCCCGAAAGGGCGGTGGCTCCCGAAAGGGCGGTGGCTCCCGGAAGGGCGGTGGTTCCCGGAGGAGCGGTGGCTCCTCAGCAGAAGCGATGGCGCCCGGAATGCCCGCGACTCGCGGCGAAGCGACGCCCGGCGGCGCTAGGACCGCAGGGACATGGGCGGCCGCCGGGGCTCCCGCGGCGAACCGACCCTCCGCGGCGCCGCAACCGCAGGCCTGCCCGGGTCAGCCCAGCAGCGGCGCCTCCTCCAGCGCACGCCGCACCAGCGCCAGCCCCTCCTCCGCCGTGCCGTGGATCGTGCAGCCGGCCGCCAGCCGGTGGCCTCCGCCGCCGAGGCTGCGCGCCGCCTGGGAGACGTCGATCTTGCCGATCGCCCGGAACGACACCGACCACTCCCCCGGCGCCTGCTCCTTCAGCACCACCGCGACCTCGGCCTCGCGCGTCGAGCGGATCACGTCCACCACGCCCTCGACCTCCTCCAGCCGCACCGTCGCGGCCACGTCGGCGGTCACCACGGCGTGCACGAGCCCGAAGCCCTGCGCCGACTCCGGCTCCAGCCGCGCCGACGCCAGCACGGTCGACAGCATCGGCAGCCACGCGAACGGGTGGTCGTCGATGATCTCCCGCGCGAGCCGGTCCGGGTCGACCCCCGCCTCGAGGAGCCGGGCCGCCGCGCGGTGGGTCGACGGCCGGGCCCGCCGGAAACCACCCGTGTCGGTGACCAGCCCGGCGTACAGGCAGCGCGCGATCGGCTCGTCCAGCGCCACCCCCAGCTCGTCCAGCAACGCCAGCACCAGCACCGCGGTCGCCTCGGCGGTGTCGTCGACCAGGTGCACCGAGCCGTACCGCAGGTTCGACGCGTGGTGGTCGACCACCAGCACCTCGCCGCCGGCCGCGCGCGTCGCCTCCACCCGGTCGGCCAGCGAACCCAGCCGCGCCGGGCTCGGCGTGTCCAGGCAGACCAGCAGCCCCGCCGACGGCGGCACCTCGCCGGCGGGCACGAACAGGTTGTCGGCGTCCAGGCCGCGCAGGCTTTCCGGCACCTCGGCGGGCTCGGCGAAGGACACGCGCACGGTCGCGCCCCGCTGGTAGAGCGCGCGACCGAGGGCCAGCGCGCTGCCGAGCGCGTCGGCGTCCGGGCGGACGTGGGCCAGCAGGGTGACGTCGTTCGCTTCGCGCAGCAGCCCTGCGGCGCGCGGGAAGTCGAGCTGGGCGGAGGTGCTCATGCGGGCAAGCTACGCTTTTTCCTGATGTTCGACTACGGGATCCTCCTCTACCCCGGCGCCAACCGCGTCTACGCCGACGCCTCCGCCGGGCTGCTGCGCGCCGAACTGACCGTGTTCGGCGAGGCACTGCGCACACCGCCGGCCGAGATCGGCGAGCGCCGGATCGGTGGCGTCACCTACGTCACGTTCACCACCGCGGACCCGCTGTCCGAAGAGGACCTCCGGCTGCTGTCGAACCTCTCGTCGCTGTACGCGCTGTTCGAGTTCAGCGGCGACCTGCTGCGCCCGCTGGAGATCGCGCCGCTGGACCAGCTCGACTCCGACCTGCTGACCATCCAGAAGTACCCGGGCAAGACCAACGAGCTGTTCACCAAGCTGCTGCTCAACGTCACGCTGCTGTCCCGGTCCCGGCCCACCGAATTCCTGGAGCGGCCGCTGCACGTGGTGGACCCGTTGTGCGGCCGGGGAACCACGCTCAACCAGGCCATGATGTACGGCCTGGACGCGACCGGGCTGGACGTCGACAAGCGGGATTTCGAGGCCTACGAACGGTTCATCAAGACCTGGCTGCGGCAGAAGCGCGTCAAGCACAACGCCGACTCCGGCCCGCTGCGGCGGCACAAGCACCGCCTCGGGCAGCGCCTGGAGATCTCCTACGCGCTGGACAAGGAACGCTGGAAGGCCGGCGACGCGCGTCACGTCACGTTCTTCAACGCCGACACCCTCACCACCGACGAGCTGCTCAAGGCAGGCTCGGCGGACGTCGTGGTGGCCGACGCGCCCTACGGCGTCCAGCACGGCAGCCACCAGCCCGACGAGCTCGCGCGCAGCCCGCGGGACCTGCTGGCCGCCGCCGTGCCGGTGTGGGAGCGGGTGCTCAAGCCGGGCGGCGCGCTGGGCCTGAGCTGGAACACGCACGTCGCCAAGCGCGACGAGATCGCCGCGATCCTCGGCCGGGCCGGCCTGGAAGTCCGCTCCGGCGGGCCGTGGGAGGGGTTCGAGCACCGGGTGGACCAGGCGATCCTGCGGGACCTGATCGTCGCCAGGAAGCCCGTCTGAGCCGGGGTCCGGAAAACCCGGTGGAGGCCCGCTCCCGTCCCGTGTAGAAATCACGCACAACGGGGACCTGGGAGGAATCGGGCACATGCCGCTCTGGCTGATCGCGCTGGCCGGCGCGGCGCTGGTGTACTACACCGACGACTACGTCATCGCGGGGGTCCTCCCGGAGATCGCCACCGATCTGGGCGTCACGGTCGGCGCGGCCGGGCAGCTGGTGACGGTGTTCTCGGTGACCGTCGCGGTGGCGGCGCCGGTCATGGCGCTCCTCACCGCCCGCACCCGGCCCAAGGTGGTGCTCACCAGCGCGGCCGCGGTGTTCACCGCGGCCAACCTGCTCGCCGCGCTCACGCCCTCCTTCGCGGTGCTGCTGCTGGCCCGCGTCGTCGCCGCGGCGGCGGCCGGCGCGGCCACCCCGGCGTTGTTCTCGCTCGCCGCCCGGTTGTCGCCGCCGGAGAAGCTCGGCCGGTACGTGGCGGCCGTGGCGCTGGGTGTCACCGGAGCGGTGGCGATCGGCGTCCCGCTGGGCACCTGGCTCAGCGCGCTCGGCGGGTGGCGCGCGACGTTCACCGCGCTGGCCGTGGCCGGGCTCGCCACGGTGGCCGCCTTCACCGCCACCCTGCCTTCGGGCACCGCGGCCGGTCCGGCGATGGCCTGGCGGGACCGAATCCGCGGTCTCGGCGCGCCACCGGTGTCCCTGGGTTTGGCCGCGAACGTCGTGCTGATGTTCGGGTCGATGATGCTGCTCACCTACCTGGCGCCGTTCACCGCCGGTCTGTCCGATGTGGACATAGCGTCCCGCGGCGCGTTGTTCGCGGTGTCGGGTGCCGCCGGAATGGCCGGCATCTGGGCAGGCGGACGCGCCACCGACCGGTGGGGCCCCGACCGCACGCTGGCGATCGGCGTCGGGGTGTTCATCGCGGTGATGGTCGTCTTCGGGTTGCTGTGGTCGATCCGCCCGGTGCCGGTGTGGGTGCTGTGGCCCTTGGTGGCGCTGTGGGGCGGCGCGGCGTTCTGGAACTCGCCCGCGGTCCAGGCGCGGCTGCACCGGCTGGCCGGTGAGGCCTCGGCGCCGGCGCTGGCGATGAACACCTCGGGCACCTACCTCGGGGTGGCGGTCGGCGGCGCCGTCGGTGGCGGCGTGATCGGCCTCGGCGGGACCGGGGCGCTGCCCTGGTGGGCGGCGGCCGCCGGCCTGGCCGCGCTCGCGCTGTTCCGCCTCGCCGCCACCCGCGCACCGGCGACCGTCTAGGAAGTGTCCGGTAAGTCATCGGGCCGGAGGATGATGGCGGCGATGGAGAGTTCGGGGTGGTAGTGGGCGGTGCGTTTGGCATAGCGGGTGGCCAGGTCGCGGAACCGTTTGAGCCGGTTGAAGCAGCGTTCGACCACGTTGCGCCGCTTGTAGGTCGCGGCATCGAAGGCGGGTGGGCGGCCGCCGCGTGAACCTCTGGCGACGCGGCGGGCGATCTGATCCTCCCGCTCGGGACTGACGAACCGGATTCGCCAGCTAGATCAATTACCGGACACTTCCTAGCCGGGCACCACCTGCTCGGCCGGTTCGCCCGTCGTGGCCATGCCCCACAACATTTCGGCGAGGTCGGCCGGGTCGATGCGGTCCGGGTCGAACCCTCGGCGGGCCTCCACCGAGGCGTCGAACAGCTTCTCGGCGTCGCTGCCGCGGATGAGCGATCCGATGGTGATCGCGGCGGCGGTGACGCCCGTGCCGGCGAGGTCGGCCCGCAGCGCGAACACGTAGTTGCGCAGCGCCGCCTGGGGCGTGCCCGCGCCGGCGAGCATCGGCTCCGGGGTCTTCGCCGAGGAGCCGAACCCGTAGAGCAACGCGCCGGAGCCGCGCTCCAGCATGCCCGGCAGCAGCCGCCGGGTCAGCGACAGCGGCGCCAGCACCACGCTCTCGAACCCGGACCGCAGGGTCTCGACGTCGAGGTCGCGCACCGGCTTCAACAGCGCCTGGTCCAGTGACCCGTTGATCACCGCCACGTCCACCCGGCCGATGTCCGCCAGCAGCGGCTCGTGCGCGGCAAGGTCGGTCATGTCGGCCGGAAACGCCCGCGCGGCAACACCTTCCGCGGTGAGTTCGTCCACGAAGGACGACAGCCGGTCCGCGCTGCGCGCCACGAGCGAGACCTGGTAGCCCTCCTTGCCGAACCGGCGGGCCGTGGCCAGTCCCATGCCGGGCCCGGCGCCGAAGATCGCGAGTGTCCTCATGGCGATTTCCTCCCAGAAAGTTGAGGTACCCCTCAAGTTGTATCTCAAATTGAGGCAGCCCTCAAGTTTCTTATACTCGGCAGCGTGAACCGTCCCCTCCGCCGCGACGCGCAGCGCAACCGCGAACTGCTGGTCGCGGCCGCGCGCGAGGTGTTCGGCGAGAAGGGCCTGGACGCGCCGCTGGAGGAGATCGCACGCCGGGCCGGGGTGTCGATCGGGACGCTCTACAACCGGTTCCCCACCCGCACGGACCTGGTCGAAGCCGCGTTCAGCGGCATGCTCGACCGCTGGGCGGGCGAAGCCGAGCAGGCGCTGGCGGCCGAGGACCCGTGGGACGGCCTCGTCCAGCTGATCGTGCGGACCTGCGAGCTGCAGTCGGTGGACCGCGGGATGACCGAGATCTGCACCAGCGACCTGCCCGGGGCGCCGGGGCTGCGGGCGGCCCGGGAGCGGGTCGGCGAGGTGTTCGAGAAGGTGCTGGAACGCGCGCACGGGGCCGGCGTGCTGCGCCCGGACTTCGGCCTGCCGGACCTGGCGTTCGCCATCGCCGCCACCACCCAGGCGGCGCCGCTCGGCGACTGGCGCCGCCACCTGACGTTCCTGCTGGACGGGATCCAGCCTCAGGACACCTGAGCGGCGGGCACCACGCCGAACTTGCGGGTCACGAAACACCAGAACAGCGGCACGGCCTCGTCGACGGGGCGCTCGTCCGCCTCACCGTCGGCGCCCACGTGCTCGACGCGCACGCGGCCGGGCGGAACGGCGGAGCGCCGCGACCACGGGCCGGACACCACGACCGCGCCCCACGGCGCCCGCGGCACCGGCCGGTCGACCACGATCAGGTCACCCAGCGAGGTCGTGCCGAGCAGGACGGTGTTCGCGGCGAGCACGCTGTCCACGACCTCGGACATGGGGAGGTAGACCGGCCGCGCGTCGGCGAGCCGGTGGAACTCCGCGGCGATCTCGGACCAGGGCCGGGAGCGGAACGGGTACAGCCATCCCATCGACCTCACGCGGACCCCCTCAGATCGCGTCGCAGCGGCAGTGCTGCGGCAATCCAAGCACCGCGGGTCAAGAGGGGGCGGGGCTGCTACTTGCCGGAACCGCCCGCCGCTTCGACAACCCAACCACCGCGAGCCAAGACCGGGCGGGGCCCCTCGCCGGCATCGCGGGGCAGCAGCAACGCAGCGACAACCCACCACCGCGGGGCATGGGCACGTGGGACTACTCCTCGTCGGAGTCGTCCTCGTCGGCTTCGCGGGGCTGCTTGTACGGGTCCGGGTCGCCGGCGTGCTGCGCGGCGGCCGCGCGCCGGGCCAGTTCGGCGTCGGCCTCGCGGGCCTTCGCCAGCAGGTCCTCGATGTGCCGGGCGTCCTCCGGGATGGTGTCCGCGACGAACGTCAGCGTCGGCGTGAACCGCACCCCGGTGCCCTGCCCGACCCGGCTGCGCAGCACGCCCCGCGCCGACTCCAGCGCCGCGGCCGCCCCGGGGAAGTCCGGCTTGGACTCCAGCGTCTCCCCCAGCACCGTGTAGTACACGGTCGCGTCGTGCAGGTCCGCGGTGATCTTCGCGTCGGTGATCGTCACGTTCTTCAACCGCGGGTCCTTGATCTCGTGCTCGATCGCCGACGCCACGATCTGCGAAATCCGCTTGGACAGCCTGCGGGCGCGAGCCGGATCGGCCATCACGCACTCCCCTTAGTCTTCTGGCCCGAGCAGGCGGCGGTGGGTGGAGAGCAGCTCCAGTTCCGGGCGCTGCGCCACCAGCCGTTCACAGCCGTCGAGCACGTCACGAACATGTTCACCGTCGGCCGCCACCACCGCCACCCCGATCAGGGCTCTGCGGTGCAGGTCGAGGTGGCCTGCCTCGGCGACCGACACCTCGAACCTGCGGCGCACCTCGGCGATCAGCGGCCGCACCAGCGACCGCTTCTGCTTCAGCGAATGGACGTCGCCGAACAGGACGTCGAGTTCGAGCGCACCTACGTACATCGGTTCCCTGTCCCAGGTGAGGACGCGGGGCCGGTCACCAGACCGGCCCCGCGCACCACTACCCGACTCAGACGCGCGGCTTCTCGCGCTGCTCGTAGGTCTCGATGATGTCGTCGACCTTGATGTCGCTGTAGGACCCGAGCGTCAGACCGCACTCGTAGCCCTCGCGGACCTCGACCACATCGTCCTTGAACCGCCGCAGCGAGCTGACCGGCAGGTTCTCGGCGACGACCACGTTGTCCCGCAGGAGACGCGCCTTCGCGTTGCGGCGGATCTCCCCGGACTGCACGAGGCAACCGGCGATGGTGCCGAACTTGGAGGACTTGAAGACCTCCCGGACCTCGGCGCGGCCCAGCTCGACCTCTTCGTACTCCGGCTTGAGCATGCCCTTGAGGGCCTGCTCGATCTCGTCGATCGCCTGGTAGATCACCGTGTAGTACCGGACGTCGACGCCCTCGCGGTTGGCCCGCTCGGTCGCCTTGCCCTCGGCCCGGACGTTGAAGCCCAGGACGATCGCGTCGGAGGCCGTCGCCAGGTCGATGTCGCTCTCGGTGACACCACCGACGCCGCGGTGGACCACGTTCAGCTCGACCTCGTCGCCGACGTCCAGCTGCATGAGCGACGCTTCCAGGGCCTCGACCGTACCGGAGTTGTCACCCTTGATGATCAGGTTGAGGCTGTTGGTCTCCTTCAGCGCGGAGTCCAGGTCCTCCAGGCTGACGCGCTTGCGCTTCGCGGCGTTCTGCGCGTTGCGGATGCGGGCCTGGCGGCGCTCGGCGATCTGCCGGGCCACCCGGTCCTCCTCGACGACGAGGAACGTGTCGCCCGCGCCAGGCACCGACGTGAAGCCGATGACCTGGACCGGACGCGAGGGCAGCGCCTCGGTGACGTCCTCGTTGTACTCGTCGACCATCCGCCGCACGCGGCCGTACGCGTCGCCGGCGACGACCGAGTCGCCGACCCGCAGGGTGCCGCGCTGGACCAGCACGGTGGCCACCGGGCCGCGGCCGCGGTCGAGGTGCGCCTCGATCGCGACACCCTGGGCCGGCATGTCCGGGTTGGCCCGGAGGTCCAGGGTTGCGTCCGCGGTCAGCAGGATCGCCTCGAGCAGCCCGTCGATGTTGATGTTCTCGCGAGCCGAGATGTCGACGAACATGGTGTCGCCGCCGTACTCCTCGGCCACGAGGTTGTACTCGGTGAGCTGCTGCCGGATCTTGTCCGGGTTCGCGCCTTCCTTGTCGATCTTGTTGACCGCGACCACGATCGGCGCCTTGGCCGCCTGGGCGTGGTTGATCGCCTCCACCGTCTGCGGCATGACGCCGTCGTCCGCGGCGACCACGATCACCGCGATGTCGGTGGAGTTCGCACCACGGGCACGCATGGCGGTGAACGCCTCGTGACCCGGGGTGTCGATGAAGGTGATCAGGCGCGGGTTGCCCTCGAGCTCGGTCTCGACCTGGTAGGCGCCGATGTGCTGGGTGATGCCACCGGCCTCCCGCTCGTGCACCCGCGTCTTGCGGATGGTGTCGAGCAGGCGGGTCTTACCGTGGTCGACGTGACCCATGACGGTCACCACCGGCGGGCGGACCTGCAGGTCCTCCTCGCCGCCCTCGTCCTCACCGTAGGTGATGTCGAAGGTCTCCAGCAGCTCGCGGTCCTCCTCCTCGGGGGAGACGACCTGGACGTTGTAGTTCATCTCCGAGCCGAGGAGCTCCAGCACCTCGTCCGAGACGGACTGCGTCGCGGTGACCATCTCACCCAGGTGGAACAGCACCTGCACCAGCGAGGCCGGGTTCGCGTCGATCTTCTCCGCGAAGTCGGTCAGCGAGGCGCCGCGCGGCAGCCGGATGGTCTCGCCGCTGCCCTTGGGCAGCCGGATGCCACCGACCGACGGCGCCTGCATGTTCTCCATGTACTCCTGGCGCTTCTGCCGCTTCGACTTGCGGCCCTTGCGCGAGGGTCCACCCGGACGGCCGAAGGCACCGGCCGTGCCACCGCGGCCACCGCCGCCGCCACGACCGCCGCCGCCACCGCGGAAGCCACCACCAGCGGGAGCGCCACCGCCGCCACCGGGGCGGAAACCGCCGCCGCCACCGCCGCCACCGGGACCGCCGCGCGGAGCGCCGCCGCCACGGGGACCACCCGGTCCGCCACGGCCCGCGCCCGCGCCACCGCGGCCGCCACCGGGACCACCACGGCCGGCGCCGCCGGGACCACCGCCGGGCCGCTGCACGCGGCCGGGCATCATGCCCGGATTCGGGCGCGGCGGCATGTTGCCCGGGTTCGGGCGAGCACCGCCACCGGGACGCGGAGCCGGACGGTCACCGCCGCCGGACCGCTCGGCCGGGCGCTCGCCGCCCTGGCCGCCGGGACGTGCCGGCGGACGCGGCGCCGGAGCGCCCTGGCCGACACCGAACGGGTTGTTGCCGGGCCGCGGGGCGCGCGGACCGGGCTTCGGCCCGGGCTTGGGGCCCTGCGGCTTGGGGGGCACCACCGAACCGGACTGGCCGGAGCCACCCGCGCCGGGACGCGGCGCCGGGGGCTTGGGTGCCTGGGGCTGCGCCTTCGCGGCCGGGGCCTGCTGCTGCGGAGCCGGCTGCTCAGCCGGACGCTGCTGCTGCGGGGCCGGCGCCTGGGGCGCGGGGGCCTGCGGCGCCGCCGCCTGGGGCGCCGGGGCCTGCTGCTGCGGGCCGGGGCGCGGGCCGGGCTTGGCGCCCGGGACCGGGCGCGCCTGCGGCTGCTGTTGACGCGGCGCGCCGGGCTTGGGCGCCGCGCCGTTCCCGGCCGACGGTCCCGGCCGGGCGCCGCCGGACCGGCCGGCGGGCTTGCTGTCCTTGGTGACGAAGGCGTCACGCAGCCGCCGGGCAACGGGTGCCTCGACGGTCGACGACGCCGACTTCACGAACTCGCCCTGCTCCTTCAGCTTGGCGAGAACTTCCTTGCTCGTAACCCCGAGCTCCTTCGCGAGCTCGTGCACACGGGCCTTGCCTGCCACTGCTCTCCTCAACTGGTGAGGCCGGGCGGCAAAACCCGCTCGACCTCGTCCTATCGTCGCGCGTTCATGGCTTCAGCTTCACGGCTGACTCATGACGGGTCGACCTGCTTCCTTCGTTCCATCCGGACCGGGGACGCTCCCCTGTCCATGCTTCCCGGTGACCTGCCCCAGGTGCTCGCGCAGCTCCGCCGCGTCGAGCGTCCCGTGGACCCTCAGGGCCCTGGGGAACGCCCGCCGCCGCTCGGCCTTGGCCAGGCACTCCGGCCCGGGGTGCAACCAGGCACCCCGCCCCGGCAGCCGCCGACGCGTGTCGGCGACCAGCCGCCCGTCCAGCGCGACCACTCGCAGTAGTTCACCGACGGGAGCTCGCTTCTTGCACCCCACGCACGTCCGCACCGGGGTGTCGCCCCGGTGCTCCGAGCGTGCGGTATCCGAGCGCGAGCTCCGCACCACCGTCGAGTTTAACTCCTGGCCTCTCACTCAGCCGAACCGGTTGTCGCTGCGGGCGTGGCGTCCTCCTCGGAGGCGGCCGCGTCGCTGCGGATATCGATCCGCCACCCGGTCAGCCGGGCGGCCAGGCGGGCGTTCTGGCCCTCCTTGCCGATGGCCAGGGACAGCTGGAAGTCCGGCACCACCACGCGGGCCGTCTTCGCACGCTCGTCCACCACCCGTACGGAGACAACCTTCGCCGGGCTCAGCGCATTCCCGACGAAGCGAGCCGGATCCTCGGAGTAGTCGACGATGTCGATCTTCTCACCCCCGAGCTCGCTCATCACGTTGCGCACCCGCTGGCCCATCGGGCCGATGCAGGCGCCCTTCGCGTTGACGCCCGGCACGGTGGACCGGACGGCGATCTTGGTGCGGTGCCCGGCCTCGCGGGCGACCGCGGCGATCTCGACGGTGCCGTCGGCGATCTCCGGGACCTCCAGCGCGAACAGCTTGCGCACCAGGTGGGGGTGGGTGCGCGAGAGCGTGATCGACGGGCCGCGGGCACTGCGCGACACGGTCACCACGTACGCCTTGATCCGCTCGCCGTGCTCGTACCGCTCGCCGGCCACCTGCTCGCCCGGCGGGATCACGCCCTCGGTGTCGCCGATCTGGACGATGACCATGCCGCGGGCGTTGGCCCGCGCGTCGCGCTGGATCACGCCGGCGACGATCTCGCCCTCGCGGGTGGAGAACTCGCCGTAGGTCTTCTCGTGCTCGGCGTCGCGCAGGCGCTGCAGGATGACCTGCCGCGCGGTGGTCGCCGCGATCCGGCCGAAGCCCTCGGGGGTGTCGTCCCACTCCTCGTCCACGTCGCCGTTCTCGTCCAGCGTGTGCGCGAGGACGCGCACGACGCCGGTCTTGCGGTCGATGTCGATGCGGGCGTGCGGCTGGTGCCCCTCGGTGTGCTTGTAGGCCGTCAGCAGCGCGGTCTCGATGGCCTCGATGACCGTCTCGAAGGGGATGTCCTTGTCCCGCTCGATCGCGCGCAGGGCCGCGATGTCCACGTTCACTTCGGATCCTCCTCCGGCTCGCCTGCGTTGTGCTCCGAGGCGTCCTGGTCGAGCAGCTTCAGCTCCTCGGTCGGTGGTTGCCTGAACTCGATCTCGATGACGGCCTTGGCCACGTCGGCGTAGGGCACGTCCCGGACCGCACCGGCCACCAGCACCCGCACCGAGTCCTCGCCCGCGTGCCCCACGCGGCCCACGTACTCGGCGCCCTCCCGGGGCGTGATCCGCACGAGGCGGAACCGCGAGCGGCGCCAGTGGCGGGGGCGGGTCAGCGGGCGGTCGACGCCGGGCGAGGTCACTTCGAGCGTGTAGGCGCCCGCGATCAGCTCCTCGTTCTCGTCCAGCGCGGCCGAGACGGCGCGGCTGACGTCGGCGACCTCGTCGAGTCCCACGCCGTCGTCGGAATCGACGACGACCTTGACGAGCTTGCGGCGGCCCGCCTGCTGGACGTCGAGCGCGTCGAGGTCGAAACCCGCGCCGGACACGGCTTCGGCCACGATCGGCTCGAGCCGGGCGGCGAGTTCTCCAGGCACCTTGGCGCTCTCCTGTTTGGTGTGCTGTCGGTCGGTGAGGGACAAGCTTATCTTGTTGGCCCCGGTCACCGCCCGTGGTCACCGGTCCCCTGGCAGGATGGGCGCACGTGAGACCCCGTACCCGTCGTGACGTCCTGCGGGCGAGCGCGCTGGCGGCACTGGCCGCGCCCCTCGCCGCGTGCGCAACCGGCTACTCCGACGAACCGGATCCGCTGGCCCTGCTGGCCGAGCAGGCCCGCGCCGACGCCGCCGCGGCCGACGCCGTGGCCGCTTCCTCGTCCGCCGACGCGGACGTGGCGCGCCAGTACTCGGCGGCCCGCACGGCGCACGCGCAGGCGCTGCAATCCGAAGTGGACCGGCTCAACCGGCCGAAGTCGCAGCCGGCCGTGGTCGTGCCGTCCGAGCAGGGCATGGCGGGGCTGAAGCAGCGGCTGGCCACCGCCCGCCAGCAGGCCGAGGCCCTGGTCGGCGGGCTGCCGCGGTACCGGGCCGGGCTGGTCGCCGCCGTCGCGGGCGGCTGCGCCGGGCTGCAGCAGGTGGGCACCAAGCTGGGGCCGGGCGCCGAGCCGGGCCAGGTGACCGCCACGGCGTCGGCGATCCCGCCGGAATCGGTCGGGCCGGTACAGCAGGCCCTGTCGGCCGAGCACGCGGCCCTGTGGATCTACGGGCTGGTCAGCGCGTTCCTGCCGGGCAACTACACCGCGGGGGTCGCCGACGGCACCGCCGAGCACCAGGACCGCCGCGACGCGTGCGTGCGGATGCTGACCGCCGCGGGCGTCGAGCCGGGCGTGGCCGAGCCCGCCTACGTCCCGCCGCGGCCGGTCACCGACGCGACGTCGGCGAAGAGCGTGGTCGCCACCGCCGAGGCCGACGCCGCCACGGCCTGGCGGGGCGTGCTGGAGCAGACCGACGACGCGGCGCTGCGGGACGTGGCGCTGAAGGCGCTGCTCGCCTCGGCGCGGCGCGGCACCCGCTGGCGCGAGGCGGCGGGCGAGCAGCCGACGGCGATCGTGCTGCCCGGCTCGGCCACCCAAAGCTGACTGGGGGCGCGCGACGGCGCGTGACGACATAACCTTCCCCGGACACGTTCGACGCCCGAGGACGCCCCTTGCTGACCCTGACCCGCACCCTGGCCGGCCTGTCCGGGGACGGCGCCGCCCGCCTGCGCGGCCTGCTGCTGCGCCAGCTGATCCGGATGCCGCACGGGCGGCCCGGCGAGTTCGTCGTGCTGCACCTGTTCCTGGTCCCGCCCGAGCCCGGCGGCAGCCGCTACGCCCTGTACGAGGTCGCGCAGCCGCTCGTCGACGAGCCGTTGCCGCAGGTGCAGGGCCGGGCGCTGAGCGAACTGCAGTCCGCCCACGGCGACCCGCGCCTGGTGCCCGGCGCCGACCAGGGCTGGCGGGACGCCGACCCCGGCCGCCGCGGCGTCTACCTCGGCACCGGCGCCCGGTTCACCGGCTCGCGGCCGGGCATCACCGGCACGACGATCGCCCGGCTGGTCGACCACACCGCCGTGATGTTCGTCCTGGACGACGGGCACCAGCCGGTGTTCCTGCAGAGCTCGAAGGAGCTGATCGTCGCGGGCGAGCGGCTCCCGCCGTCACCGGAGATCCCCGCGCTGGGCAAGCCGCCGTTCCTGCTGATCGACTCGCTGGTCGCCTACCTGCGCAACGCCGGTTAGGCGCCCGGCGCGAGGTCCAGCGCCTCCTTGCTGATGCGCTGCAGCGTGGCCTCGTCGGAGTGGCCGTCGAAGAAGGCGGACAGCACGATGGTCACCGAGGCGCCGGTGACGCGGGACAGGTAGTCGCCGTCGGCGAGTTTCGGCGCGCCGGGGATCTTCGCCGTGCCGTCGCGCACCAGGTCGTTCACGTTGCCGGTGCCGTCGGTGTCGGCGAGCTTCTTCAGCTGCTGCGCGTCCTCCGGGGCGGACATGGTGACCACCGCGACCGACACCAGCGCCCGGGTGGCCCCGCTGCTGGTCGTGTAGAGGGCGCGGGACAGCCGCTGGCACGGGTGCTGCGTGAAGAACTGCTTGACCTGCCCGTAGGAGTTCGCGGCACAGTCGGTCGCGGCCACCGGGCCGTCGCTGACCACGAACTGGAACTCCTTGGCGGGCGACTGGGCCGCCGGCGGGGTCTCCTCCGCGGAGCCGCCGCGGACCAGCCACCACACGAGTCCCGCCACGACCGCCACCGCGACCAGTCCGGCTGCCTTGAGCAGCGGGCCGCCCACGCGCCGGGACGGCGGCCCGGCGGGGATCCGGGGCAGCGGCGCGGTGTCGCCGCGGCCGGGAGTGAACTGCGCACCAACCACGGGGGGACACCGTAGCTCACTCGTCAGGGTGACTCACCGCAACGCGTCCACAACCCGTTCGACGTCGTCTTCGGTGTTGTACAGGTGGAAGCCGACGCGCGCCCGGCCCGCGCGGACGCTGGCCGTCACCCCGGCACGGGCGAGGGCCGCCGGATCGGCGTCCAGCGCCACGATCGCGCTGCCCCGTTCCGGCAGGCCGAGCCTGGTCAGCAGGGTGTCGGCCAGTTTGACGTCGTGCGCGCGGACCGCGGTCAGGTCCAGCGAAGCCAGGTACGGCAACGCCACCGCCGCGCCGGCGTGCGCGAACCACACCGGCGACACGTCGAACCGGCGCGGCCCCTCGGCCAGGCGCAGCGGCATGCCGTAGGTGGCCTGCCACGGGTCCTCGCCCGCGTACCAGTTCGCGGCGACGGGCACGGTGCGCTCCGCGGCGCGCGGGTGCACCGCGAGCCAGGCGCAGCCGCGCGGGGACATCAGCCACTTGTAGCCCGCGGCCACCACCCAGTCGGCCCACTCCAGGTCCAGCGGCAGCCAGCCGGCGGCCTGGGTCGCGTCGAGGGCGACCGGGACACCCGCGGCTTCGGATTCCGCACGCAGCGCGTCCAGGTCCACCAGCGCGCCGTCCCGGGACTGCGCGACGCTCACCACCACCAGGTCGTGGCCGCGGACGGCGCCGGGCAGCTCGGCGACCGGGACCTCGGTGACGCGGGCGCCGCGGGCGGCGAACGGGAACGTCGCGCTGGTGAACTCCCCCTCCGCGGTCAGCACGCGGGCGCCCTCGGGCAGCCCGGCCGCGACGCTCGCGAGCAGCTGCGACACGGCGGCGCCGATGGCGATCCGGTCCGCGGGCACGCCGACGAGCCGCGCGAAGGACTCCCGGGCCCGCGCGACGAGCGGGTCGAAGTCGCCGGGCTGGTGGGCCCCGGCGCGCCAGGCCTCGACGGACGCCGCCACCGCGTCGGCCACCGCCGCGGGCGGGATCCCGATGCTCGGGGTGTTGAGGTATCCGGCGGGGACGTCGAACTCGGCTCCGAAGGCTGTGCGCATGCCCGGACGCTAACCGACCTCCGCTGGGCGGTCACCGCGTTTTCGGCGAGACCGGCCGCCGGTGCCGCGAGCCCCGCTCCCGCCCGACGACGCCGACGTCCCGCGCCCGGTCCCGCGGCTCCGCCGCGGCGCCGAGCTCACCGTCGCGCAGGGCGCGCTCGCGGCGCCGGAGCAGGTCGTGCGCCTCGGCCGGCAGCTCCGGGGCACCGTCGGTCAGAGCCGGTTCGTCCGGGTCGCGTGCGCCGATGTCGGCCTCGCGGCGCCGCCCGCGACCAGCCACCTCGAACCGGGCACCCTCGACGTCGCCGCCGAAGCCCCGCTCCTCGTGGAGCAGGTCGAACTGCTGCTCGGCGGACGGTGACCCGGACGGGTGGTCACAGTGTTTTCACAGCGGGCGCGGGAAAACTGCGAACGTGACCAGGTTGCTGCCCAGCCCCGTGAGCACCCCGTTCACGTTCTGGTACCTGGTGGTGCTGCTGGCCACCACCGCGCTGCAGCACCTGCTCGGCGAGACGGTCTCGGCGCGCCTGCTGGAGCTGGCCAGCACCGACGCGCACAACCTGTGGCACCGGCCGGTGATGAGCCTGGTCAGCAGCGCGCTGTGGCTCGGCGACGACGGCTGGCTCGTGTACGTGATCATCTTCACGTTCGCCGTCGCCCCGCTGGAGCGCCGGATCGGCGCGGGGTGGACGTGCGCGGTCTTCGCGAGCGGGCACGTGCTCGCGACGCTGGCGACCGAGCTGCCGGTGATGTGGGCGCTGGCCGAGGGGTTGCTGCCCGCCACCGACGGCCGGTGGCTCGACATCGGGGTCAGCTACGGGTTTTTCGCCACCGCCGGCGCGCTCGTGCCGGTGCTGGCGCGGCGGTTCCGGATGTGGGCGGTCCCCGCGATCGAAGCCGGGATCGTCGTGATCTACCTCATAGACGGGCCGGGGACGCTGGGCGGGATCGTCACGTTCGCCGGGCACCTGATCGCGCTGCACATCGGGATGCTGGGCTGGTGGCGGTGGCTGGGGCGGCGCGGGGTCACCGGCACGCTCCCCGCGCCCGCCGGCCCCGGCGACTGCGCGCGGCCCTTGGCTGGATCGGCGGCGCGGTGAACGATGGGGGCCATGCACTGGCTCGAACTGGAGGGCGCGGTCAACGCGCGCGACGTCGGCGGGCTGCCCACCGAGGACGGCGGCGCGGTCGCGGAGCGGCGGCTGCTGCGGTCGGACAACCTGCAGGGGCTCACGCCACGCGACATCAAGGTCCTGGTCGAGGACTTCGGCCTGACGACGGTGGTCGACCTGCGCGGCACCCCCGAGGTGACCAAGGAGGGCCCGGGGCCGCTGACGAACGTCGAGTCGGTGCGGCACCACCACTACTCGGTCCTGCCGGAAAGCGGCGGCACCACCGACGCGACGGCCGACGACATCAGTGACGCCCTGTACCTGAAGCGGCGGCAGCGGACGATCGAGCGGTTCCCCGACGACGTGATGACCGCGCTGTACCTGGGATACCTGGAGGACCGGCCGGAGAGCATCGTCGGCGCGCTGCGCACGATCGCCGGCGCCCCGGGCGCGGCGCTGGTGCACTGCGCGGCGGGCAAGGACCGGACCGGCGTGGTGACCGCGTTCGCGCTGACGGTCGCCGGTGTGCGGCGGGACGCGGTGGTCGCCGACTACGCCGCCAGCGGCGAGCGGATCCGCGCGATCCTGGACCGGCTGCGCGCCTCCCCCACCTACGCGCCGGACCTGGACAAGCGCCCGGACGACGACGACCACCGCCCCAAGCCGGAGACGATGTCGCTGTTCCTCGGCGAGGTCGACCGGCGTTACGGGGGCGCGGTAAGGTGGCTGGACGCGCACGGCTTCGACGCGGCCGACGGGGCCGAGCTGCGCGGCAAGCTGCTCGGCTGAGGGCTACGGCGCGGTCGATCCGCCGAGCGGCATCGGGTCCAGCCCGAGCTTGCGGTGGTCCCACGAGCGCACCCGCACCGGGTCGACCCGCACCACCACCCGCTTGTTCAGCATCATCTCCACCGCGGGCCGCAGCTCCGCCGAGTACGGCCCGTAGTAGCGCTCGAACACGTTGACCCCGACGGCCCAGATCTCGTCCGGGTCCTCGCTGATCACGCCGCGCCCCTCGATCGACACGCCACGCAGCGCGTCGTAGGTCAGGCCGTCCTCCACCAGCACCGTGATGCGCGGGTCGCGGCGCAGGTTGACCGCCTTCTGCGACTTGGCCTTCGTCTCCAGCCAGATCGTCCCGTCCAGCACGGCGAACCACATCGCGACCAGGTGCGGCGTGCCGTCCGCGCCCAGGGTCGCGATCGTCGCCGTCCGGCTCGCCGCCACGAACTCCGCGATCTCCGCCTCGGTCATGCGGATCTCCGCCCGCTGGTTCACTCCCACAGCGCGCTCCGGTTCAGCAGGGTCAGGATCCGCGCGGCCGGATCGGGATCGTCCGGCCGCAGCACCAGGTCCGGTGAGACCGGCGCCTCGTAGGGGTCGTCGACGCCGGTGAAGCCGCGGATCTCCCCCGCCCGCGCCTTCGCGTACATCCCCTTCGGGTCCCGCGCCTCGCACACCTCCAGCGGCGTGTCCACGAACACCTCCAGGAACGGCAGCCCGGCCCGCTCGTGCACCTCCCGCACGCGGTCCCGGTCCGACCGGTAGGGGCTGATCAGCGACGCCACCGCCACCACCCCGGCATCGGCGAACAGGCGCGCCACCTCCGCGACGCGCCGCACGTTCTCGGCCCGGTCCTCGGCGCTGAACCCGAGGTCGGCGTTGAGCCCGTGCCGCAGGTTGTCCCCGTCCAGCAGGTACGCCGGACGCCCCGCCGCGACCAGCCGCCGCTCCAGCTCGACCGCGATGGTCGACTTCCCCGACGCCGACAGCCCGGTCAGCCACACCGTCAGCCCGCGCGTGGCACGTTCCTCCCGGCCCACCGCGGCCGCGTGCCACACCACGCGCGACGCGGGCAGCGCGGGACCGGTGATCATGCCGGCCGCGACGGTGTTCCCGGTGGTGTCGTCGACCAGGATGAAGCTGCCGGTGGCCCGGTTGCGCCGGTACGGGTCGAACAGCAACGGCTTGCGGGTGCGCAGCTGCACCCGCCCGATCTCGTTGAGCGCAAGCGCTTTCGCAGTCTCGTCGCGGTGCAGCGTGTCCACGTCGAGGCGGTAGTCCAGCTTCTGCACGGCCGCCGTCGTCTCCGCCGTGGTGTGCCGGATCGTGTACGTCGCACCGGGCGTCAGCGAGCCGGCCTCGGCGAGCCAGCACACCATCGCGTCCAGGTCCTGCCCGGTGTGCGGCCGGTTCGCCGGGCGGCAGATCAAGTCGCCGCGGCCGACGTCCAGCTCCCCGGTCAGCTGCACCGTCACGGCCTGCGGCGGGAACGCCTCGGTGACCGGCATCCCGCCCGGCCCCCAGATCGCCGCCACCCCGCTGGACAGCCCGGACGGCAGCACGACCACCTCGTCGCCCGGCTTGAACACTCCGCCCGCCACGGTTCCCGCGTAGCCGCGGAAGTCCCGGCCGCCCTGGCGGATCACATACTGCACGGGCAGCCGCGCGTCGATCAGGTTGCGGTCGGAGGCGACGTGCACCTCCTCCAGGTGGTGCAGCAGTGATGTCCCCTCGTACCACGGCATGCTCGCCGAGCGGTGCACCACGTTGTCGCCGTGCAACGCGGACACCGGGATGAAGGACAGGTCGGTCACGTCCAGCTTCATCGCGAACCGGCGGAAGTCCTCGCGGATCTCGTCGAACCGCTCCCGCGACCAGCCCACCAGGTCCATCTTGTTCACGCACAGCACCAGGTGCGGGATTCCCAGCAGGGAAGCCAGGAACGCGTGCCGCCGGGACTGCTGCAGCACACCCTTGCGCGCGTCCACCAGGACGAGCGCGAGGTCCGCTGTGGACGCTCCGGTGACCATGTTGCGGGTGTACTGGATGTGGCCCGGCGTGTCGGCGATGACGAACTTCCGGCGCGGTGTGGCGAAGTAGCGGTAGGCCACGTCGATCGTGATGCCCTGCTCGCGTTCGGCGCGCAGGCCGTCGGTGAGCAGCGCGAGGTTCGGGTAGTCCTCGCCGCGCTGCCTGCTCGCCCGCTCCACCGCGGCGAGCTGGTCGGTGAACAGGGACTTGGAGTCGAACAGCAGCCGCCCGATGAGCGTGGACTTGCCGTCGTCCACGCTGCCGGCCGTGGCCAGGCGCAGGAGCTGGGGCATCAGAAGTAGCCCTCCTTCTTGCGGTCCTCCATGCCTGCCTCGGAGATCCGGTCGTCCGCGCGGGTCGCGCCGCGCTCGGTGACGCGCGTCGCGGCGACTTCGGCGACCACTTCGTCGGCCGTGCTTGCGGTGCTGTTCACGCAGCCGGTGCAGGTGGCGTCCCCGACGGTGCGGAACCGCACGGTCGCCTCGTACGGCTCCTCGCCGTCGAGCAGCCGCAGGAACCTGGTGTGCGCCAGCAACATCCCGTCGCGCTGCACCACCGGGCGGCGGTGCGCGTAGTAGATCGGCGGCAGCTCGATGCGCTCGGCCGCGATGTAGGACCAGATGTCCAGCTCGGTCCAGTTGGACAGCGGGAACACGCGGATGTGCTCGCCGCGCCGGTGCCGCCCGTTGTAGAGGTTCCACAGCTCCGGCCGCTGGTTGCGCGGATCCCACTGGCCGAACTCGTCGCGGAAGCTGAAAACGCGTTCCTTGGCGCGCGCCTTTTCCTCGTCGCGGCGGGCGCCGCCGAACACCGCGTCGAACCCGCCCTCGCGGATCGCCCGCAGCAGCGTGACGGTCTGCAACCGGTTGCGGGAGGCGCGCGGGCCGGTGTCCTCGGTGACGCGGCCGGCGTCGATGTCGTCCTGCACGCGGGCGACGTGCAGCCGCAGGCCCATCCGGTCCACCACCCGGTCCCGGAACTCGATCACCTCGTCGAAGTTGTGGCCGGTGTCGACGTGCAGCACGCCGAACGGCAGCGGCGCGGGCCAGAACGCCTTGGCGGCCAGCGCGAGCATGACCACCGAGTCCTTGCCGCCGGAGAAGAGCAGCACCGGGTGCTCGAAGGTGGCCGCCACCTCGCGGAAGATGTGCACCGACTCCGCCTCGAGCAGGTCGAGGTGGGACAGCTCGTAGACCGTGGTCACCCGGAAAAATTAGAACACGTTCTTGCCAGCGGTCAACCGGGCGAGCATGCTGGGCGCATGGACCTTGCCGCGATCGAGGCGATCCGCCGGACCAAGCACGCGTACCTGCGCTGCGTCGACCTGAAGCGCTGGGACGAGATCGGCGGGACCTTCACCGAAGACGCCACCGCCGACTACGGCACCCCCACCTACGGCGACCCGATCCGCCTGTCCGGCCGCGACGCGATCGTGGGCTTCCTGCGCGAGCGCCTTGTGCCCGAGATCATCACGGTGCACCTGGCCACGCAGCCGGAGATCGACGTCGACGGCGACACCGCCACCGGCACCTGGGCGTTCCAGGACCAGGTGATCGCCACCCAGCACAACGTCGCGATCGTCGGCGCCGCGTTCTACTCCGACCGCTACCGGCGCGAGGCCGACGGCGTCTGGCGGATCTCGCACACCGGGTACGTCCGCACCTACGAGGCGATGCTGTCGCTGGCGGACCTGAAGAGCTTCCAGCTCACCGCGAACCGGTGGGCCGTCCCGTCCGCTTAGAACACGTTCCAGGAGTCGCCGGTGCTCACGCAGCCGTTCGCCGAAGCCCTCGCCGAGGCCGAGAAGATCATCCGCGAAGCCCCGCACATCGCGGGTGAACAAGATCTGGTCGAGGGTCTGGACTACCTGGCCGGCAGCATCCGCGCCTCGCTGCAGATGGCCTGGGCGTACGAGAAGGACTTCCCGTTCTTCGTCCGCTCCACCGGCCCGTACACGAAGATGGGCCTGGACAACCCGGACACCCTGTACTTCCACTCCTACCTGCGCGACGACGCCGAGTACGTGGTCACCGGGCAGCGCGGCACCACCGCCGACCTGAGTTTCCAGGTGCTCAACGGCAACTACTCCCCCGTCGAGGTGCCGGACAGCCTCACCGCGTTCGACGACCGCGCCTTCGACATCGACGACGACGGCCGGTTCGAGATCCGGTTCGGCCCCGGGCTGAGCGGCCGCAACCGCTTCCCGCTCGGGCCGGGCTCGGCGATGCTGATCGTGCGTGAGGTGTTCAGCGACTGGGCCGCCGAGCGCCCGGGGATGGTGCGCATCCACCGCGTCGGCGCCGAAGGGCAGGCTCCGCCGCCGCTGTCGCGAGACACGCTCGCCAAGCGGTACGGCGTCGCGGGCAAGATCCTGCTGTCCCGGCTGAACACCTTCCTGGCCTTCCCGAAGTGGTTCTACCTCGACCTGCCGGTCAACACGATGACCGAGCCGCGCGCCACGCCGGGCGGGCTGAGCACGCAGTTCTCCTCGGTCGGGCACTACGACCTCGACGACGACCAGGCGATGGTGGTGACCGTGCCGCGCTGCGCGGACGCGCCGTACCAGGGCATCCAGCTGGGCAGCATGTGGTACATCTCGCTGGACTACGCCAACCACCAGACGAGCCTGACCGGGGACCAGGCGCGGGTGGACCCGGACGGGAAGATGCGGTTCGTCATCAGCGAGCGCGATCCCGGCGTGGCGAACTGGCTGGAGCGCACCGGTCACCGCCGCGGGTACGTGCAGATCCGGTGGCAGCGGCTGTCGCGCGACCTGAAACCGGACGACGGGCCGGAGGTCGTGATCGTGCCGGTGGCCGAGCTGCCGGACCGGCTGGCCTACTACGACCAGGCGACGGTGACCCCCGCGGAGTGGTCCGCCCGGATCGCGGCCCGGCAGGCCGCCACGGCCGCGAGGATGCTGGGCTGATGTTGTTGCGCGACAAGGTGGTCGTGGTGTCCGGGGTCGGGCCGGGGCTGGGCCGGTCGATCGCGGTGGAGAGCGCGAAGGCAGGCGCGGACGTGGTGCTCGCGGCGCGCACCGAGTCCCGGCTGGCGGAGGTCGCCAAGGAGATCGACGAGCTGGGCCGCCGCACGATCTCGGTGCCGACGGACATCACCAGCGAGACCGACGCCCAGCGGCTCGTCGAGGCCACTGTGGACACTTTCGGCCGGGTGGACGCGCTGGTGCACAACGCCTTCGCGATCCCGCCGATGACGAACCTGGCCGACGTGGACCTGGACGGGGTGCGCGCGGGGTTCGAGGCGAGCTCGATCGCGGCGCTGCGGCTGACCCGGCTGTTCCTGCCCGCGCTGGAGTCCGCGGGCGGCTCGGTGGTAGTGATCAATTCGGCGGTGCTGCGGCACTCGCGGCAGCCGTACGGGCCGTACAAGATGGCGAAGGCGAGCCTGCTCGCGCTCGCGCAGAGCCTGGCGACCGAGCTGGGGCCGCGCGGCATCCGGGTCAACTCGGTGGCGCCCGGCTACATCTGGGCGGATTCGCTGAAGTGGTACTTCGGCTACCTCGCCGAGAAGCGCGGGATCACGCGCGACGAGGTGTACGCCGAAACCGCCTCGACCATCGACCTGCGCCGGCTGCCCGAACCCGACGAGATCGCCGACGCCGTGATCTTCCTGGCCTCGCCGATGGCGCGGGCGATCACCGGGCAGTGCCTGGACGTCAACTGCGGCGAATACCACCACTGAGGAGGCTCCGGCGATGAGCATCGGACGCGACAGCGTCGGCACGGTCGACGATCTGCACGCCTCCGCGACCCGGTTCTGCGGATTGAGCGACTTCGGCGGCGACGAGTACCGCGAGGGCCTGGCCGTGCTGCTGGAGTCCTACGCGCGGGACGCCGGGCTGACCCCGTTCGGGAACAAGATCAAGCGCGCGTTCCTGCGGCAGGCGCTGGTGGCCCGGCTGCTCAGCGAGGAGGCGTGGAAGCGCTTTCCGGAGTACGCCGATGTGCGCCTCGAGCGGCCGATCTTCGTCACCGGGCTGCCCCGCACCGGGACCACGGCCCTGCATCGGCTGCTCACCGCCGATCCGGCGCACCAGGGCCTGGAGGTGTGGCTGGCCGAGGTGCCGCAGCCGCGGCCGCCGCGCGAGACGTGGGCGGCCAACCCGGTGTTCCAGGGCATCCAGGCCGGGTACGAGAAGCACCACGTCGAGCACCCGGAGTTCCTCGGGGTGCACCACAGCTCCGCCGAGCAGGTCGAGGAGTGCTGGCAGCTGCTGCGGCAGTCGGCGAAGTCGGTGTCGTACGAGTGCCTGGCCCACGTGCCGACGTACTCGGAGTGGCTGGCGGCGCAGGACTGGACCGACGCGTACGCACGGCACCGGCGCAACCTGCAGCTGATCGGGCTGCCGGACCGGGACAAGCGGTGGGTGCTGAAGAACCCGTCCCACCTGTTCGCGCTGGACGCGCTGCTCGCGGTCTACCCGGACGCGCTGGTGATCCAGACGCACCGCGCGCCGGAGACGATCATCGCCTCGGTGTGCAGCTTGAACCAGCAGGCGTCGGCGGGCTGGTCGACGGTCTTCCAGGGCCCGGTGGTCGGCCGGTCGCAGCTGGAGCTGTGGTCCCGCGGGGCGGCGACGTTCAAGCGGGAACGGGCCAAGCACGACCCGGCGCAGTTCTACGACGTCGACTACGCCGACTTCGTGGCCGACCCGCTGGCGGTGGTCGCGTCGGTCTACGAGCACTTCGGGTTGCCCTTCACGACCGCCGCGGAGTCGGCGATGCGCGCGGTGTACGAGGAGAGCACCACCGGCGCCGGCCGCCCCTCACACCGCTACACGCTCGAGGAGTTCGGCCTGACGGCGGAGGAGGTGCGGGAGCGCTTCGCCTGAGGCTGCTGCCGCCGTCACGGCGTCAGGCGGGACAGGTGGTGATCCACGAGCGAGATCACCTCCGCCGGCGTCCGGTACCGGAGCAGGACCGCGTCGCCGAGACCGGCGACGAGAGCCAGCAGCAGATCCGCTTCCCGGATCGGGTCCAGGTCCGCGTGCAGGTCGCGGTCGGCCTGGCCGGCGGTGATCATGGTGGAGACGGCGTCGCGGAGTTGCGCGTGACCGAGGCGGAACCGCTCGGCGATCTCCGGGTCCTTCAGCGCCTGATCGGTGAGCCGGGACGCAGCGAGCAGACCGCGCCCATCCGCGACGCCGACGACCAGGCCGCGGGGCTCGGCACCGTGCTCGCCACGCTGGGCCTGCGCGACGTCCACCTCGTCGGCTACTCCTTCGGCGGGTGGCTCGCAGCCGACTTGGCCGTGCGCGCACCGGCCCGGCTCGCCTCGCTGCCCCTGATCGACCCGGTGCGGACCTTCGCCCCGTTCCCGGTCCCCCTGCTCGTGCGCACCGCCCTCACGCTCGTCCCCGGCATCCGGCGCTGGGCCCGCCCCGCCTTCCTGGCCTGGATCTCCGGCGGCGCCGAAGTGGCCGAGGACGACCCGGTGGCCACAGTGATCGACGAGGGCATGCGGACCTACCGGATCGCGCTGCCCACGCCTGCGCTGTTCACCGACGCGCGACTGCGCGGCCTGACCGTCCCCGTCCTCGCACTCATCGCGGCCCGCAGCGTCATCCACGACCGCCGGCGCGCGGCCACCCGCGCCCGGGAGCTGCTGCCGGACGCCCGGGTCGAGCTGTGGCCGCGGGCGAGCGCGGGCGAGTCGGCTGACGAGGTCAACGCCAGGGTGCTGGAGTTCCTCGCCGAGCTCGAGCAACGACGTGAGTCACCCGAGCGCTTCGCCTGATCTAGCGAACGCTGTCGAACCGTTCCGTGCCGACCACGCCCAACAGTTGCAGCTTCTCCGCCGCCTCCGTGCGTGGCGGCGCCGTCAGCACCAGCAGCATCTGCGACTGGTCCTCGGTGAACAGCACCTGGCAGTCCACCTCGATCTCGCCCAGCTGGGGGTGCACGAGCACCTTGTGGTCCACGAACCGCTTGGCCACCTCGTGCCGTTCCCACAGCTCCGCGAACTCCGGGCTGGCCTTCGTCAGCACCCGCACGAGCTCGCCGGCCCGGGACTGCGGCCCCATCGACCCGAGCGCCGCGCGCAGACCCGCCACGAGGGCCCGGCCCTGGCGCCCCCGGTCGTGCTCCGGGTAGATGCGGCGCTCCGCGGGGTCGGTGAACCAGCGGTAGATCTCGCTGCGCGCCCAGCCCGTCAGGTGCGACCGGTCGCCGTAGAGGGCGTCGGCCATGCTGTTCTGCACCAGCACCTCGCCGAGGTTCGACAGGATCAGCGCGGGCGTGTCCGACAGCCGGTCCAGCACGCGCTGCAGCGCGGGCGCCACGTGCGCCGCCGCGACCACCGGTGTGGGTGCGTTGCGGCCGGCGATGCGGAACAGGTAGTCGCGCTCGGTGGCGGTCAGACGCAGCGCGCGGGCGAGCGCGGCCAGCATCTGCTCGCTCGGCTGCGGGCCACGCTGCTGTTCGAGCCGCGTGTAGTAGTCGGTCGACATCGCCGCCAGGGCCGCGACCTCCTCCCGCCGCAGACCCGCCGCCCGGCGGCGCGGCCCGGCGGGCAACCCGACGTCCTCCGGCCGCAGCTGTTCCCGGCGGCTGCGCAGGAACGCCGCCAGCTCTTCACGCTCCATACCCCCAGTATCCGCCCCCGGGCCGGGCGAACCAGGGACCGCCGATCCCCCGATGAGCGATCTCTTCACCGGCCTGTCGCGCCCGGCCAGACTCGGGAACATGAACATCAGCGGAAACACCATCTTCATCCCGGGTTCCACCAGCGGCATCGGCCTCGCCCTCGCGCGACGCCTGCGGGCCAAGGGCAACACCGTCATCGTCGGCGGCCGCCGCACCGAACTGCTCGACTCGCTCGCCGCCGAGGGGTTCGACACCGTGCGCATCGACACCGCCGACGCCGACAGCATCCGCGCCGCGGCCGACGAGGTCATCGGCAAGCACCCCGACCTCAACGTGATCATCGCGATGTCCGGCATCATGCGCGTCGAGGACTGGCACCGCCCGGAGGGCTTCCTGGCCTCGGCCGAGGAGACCGTGACGACGAACGTGCTCGGCCCGATCCGGCTCATCGCCGCGTTCGTCGAACACCTCCAGAGCAAGCCCGACGCGACCATCGTGACCGTGTCCTCGGGCCTGGCGTTCGCCCCGCTCAAGGCCACGCCCAGCTACAACGCGAGCAAGGCCGCCATCCACATGCTCAGCGAGTCGCTGCGGCTGCAGCTCGCGGACACCTCCGTCAAGGTCGTCGAGCTGGAGCCGCCGTCGGTGCGGACCGCCCTGCTGCCCGGCCAGGAGGAGAGCGAGTTCGCCATGCCGCTCGACGACTTCGCCGACGAGGTGGTCAAGCTGTTCGAGACGCAGCCGGACGCCAAGGAGATCCAGGTGGAGAACGTGAAGTTCCTCCGCTACGGCGAGGCCCGCGGCGACTACGACCAGGTCGTGGCCACCCTCAACGCCGCGGACCCGCACGGCAAGCACTAGGTGGCCAGGCGTCGCCAGGACAGCAGGAACACCAGCGCCGCGACGATCGACCCGGCGGAGGCGAACGATCCGGCGCCCAGGTAGATCACCCACTCGTCCGCCCCGGCCAGGCCCTCGCGCGCCAGCGGGACACCCCACAGGATGGCGCCGAGGGTCAGGCCGGCCAGGGCGGCGAGCACCGCGAAGGCACCGATGACCACCCGGCCGATCCGGCGGTTTCCCTCGTACGGGTGCACCGCGCCGCGCCGCGCGAGCCACCACGACGCCAGCGCCGCCAGCGCGAGGGCGATCGCGTCGGCGGTGAGGGTGTCGGAGAGCCGGTGCCACTTCGCGGTGAGCGTGTACTGGCCGATGCCCACCGCCCACGGCAGCACGACCAGCATCACCACGCCGCGCCAGCGGTACGGCGCGACGATCACGGCCGCGAACAAGACGGTCATGGCGATCGTGGTGTGGCCACTGGGCAGGCTGTTGTGGCCGAAGTCGCCCGTCACCGGCACCGGCGCGGGCCGGACCAGCACGAACCGCTTCAGCACCTGCACGACCACCTGGCCGAGCACGATCACCCCGACCGCCGCGACCGCGAGGTCCCAGCGGCGGCGGAGCGCGCCCGTCAGCGCGATGAGCAGCGTCGCCCCGGCCAGCGAGTAGACCGTGATCTCGTCGAGCGCCTGCCACGCCTGCCCCGACTCGGCCGCGTCCGCCTGGTCGGCGCCCCGCAGCGCGGCGTTCTCCAGCGCCTGTCCACTCGCCGTCCACACGGCCAGCAGGTAGACCGCCACCGTCAGCGCGGCCGCCACGGCGGCGATCACCAGCCACCGCCGCGACGAAACACCGGCGGTCCGCCGGACCACCTCGTCGTCCACCACCACCCGCCCAGGATGGATCCAGCCGGTCCTCCGCGCCTGTCGTGCGATGCTGACCAGGTGAACGACCTGTACGTGACGGGCGTGCGCCCGTGGGGCGGACCCCTGTCCGATGTGGAAATCCGCGACGGCCGGATCGCGGCGGTGACCGCGGCCGGCGGCCCCGCACCGGAGGGCGTGCCGCAGCTGGCGGGCGAGGGCCGGTTGCTCCTCCCCTCGTTCTCCGACGTGCACGTCCACCTGGACTCGACCCGGCTGGGCCTGCCGTGGCGGCCCAACGACTCCCCCGGCGGGGTGTGGGCGAACATGCTGCACGACCGCGCCCACTGGCGCGAGGGCGACGTGCCGATGCGCGAGCGGTCCACGCACATGCTCGGCCTGCTCATCGCGCACGGCGTCACCCGCGTCCGCGGCTACGCCCAGATCGACGCGGACTGCGAGCTGGAACGCCTGGAAGCCGTCGTCGCCGCGCGGGAGGCGCACGCCGGCCGGGCCGAGGTCGAGATCATCGCCTTCCCGCAGGCCGGGCTGTTGCGCGAACCGGGCGTCCCGGACCTGATGGAGGCCGCGCTGCGGGAGGGCGCCGGCGTGATGGGCGGCATCGACCCGTGCGGCGTGGACGGCGACCCGGTGCGGCACCTCGACATCGTGTTCGGGCTCGCCGACCGGTACGGGGTGCCGGTGGACGTCCACCTGCACGAACCCGGCGAGCTGGGCCTGTTCAGCCTCGGCCTGATCATCGAGCGGACCCGCGCGCTGGACCTGCGCGGCCGGGTCACCATCTCGCACGCCTTCACCCTCGCCCACACCCCGTCGCCGCGGCTGGACGAGGTGCTGGCCGAGATGGCCGAGCTGGACATCTCGGTCGCCACCGTCGCGCCGCCGGGCCGCGGCACGCTCCCGCTGCAGCGGCTCACCGAAGCCGGCCTGCGCGTCGGCCTCGGTGACGACGGGCAGCGCGACTACTGGTCCCCCTACGGCAACGCCGACCAGCTCGACCGGACCTGGCAGCTGGCGTTCACCAACGGGTTCCGCAACGACCACCTCGTCGAGCACGCGCTGGCCGTGGGCACCTGGGGCGGCGCGACGGTGCTCGATCCGTCGCTGCCGCGGCTGCGGGATGTGCGGGACCGCCCCGGAGTCGCGGTGGGCGACCCGGCGGACCTGGTGCTGCTCGACGGTGAGGCGCCCGCGGCCGCGGTGCAGGACCGGTTGCCGCACCGCACGGTGGTCCACGCCGGCCGGGTGGTCGCTCACGACCTCGCGCTGGTGTGAAGGAGCGCGCCGACGGCGAGTTCGTAGATCCCGCGCAACCGCCCGAACAGCGCGGGGTCGCTGTCCGGGGTGATCTGCGCGGTGGCACTGACGGCGACGGCCCGGCGGCCGTCCAGGGTGGCCGCGGCGAACTGCGTGTAGCCCGGGGTGTTGCCGGTGTGCCCGTAGACGCGGCCGAACCGCGTGTCATAGCGGAAGATGCCGAGGCCGGCCGCGTTCACGCCCGGCCCAGGCGGCTCCGAACCGCCCGGCCGGAACGTGAGCTGCGCGGCGCGCACCGCCGGATGCAGGAGCGCCCGGTAGCCGCCGATGAAGCGCGCCAGATCGGCCGGTGTGGACACCACTCCGCCAGAGGCCCAGCTCCAGCCCGCGGCGACGAGCCGGGTCACGTCCTCGGTGCCGTCGTAGCCGTGCAGGTGCGGTTCGGGCAGCGCGGAGCCGCGCGGCAGGCTCGTGCGGTGGAGCCCCAGCGGCTGCGTGACGTGCCGCCGCAGCAGGTCCTCGTAGCGCCCGCCGGCCGCGGCCTCGCACATCAGCGCGACGAGGATGTTGTCCGAGTTGGAGTAGGCGTACCGGGTGCCGGGCGTGAACAGCAGGTCCGGGTCGTCGAGGTAGCCGAGCAGGTCGCGCGGGGGCGGCGGGTCCTGCAGGGACGCCAGCAGCGCGTCGCGGAACCGCTGTGACCGGCTGAAGTCCGGGATCCCGCTGGTGTGGCCGAGCAGCTGGCGGAGGCTCACCGCCGACCACTGCGGGGGGAAACCGTCCAGCCGCCGCCCGACCGTGTCGTCGAGCCCCAGCCGGCGGCGGCTCACCAGGGACAGCGCGGTCGCGGCGCTGAACGCCTTCGCCACGCTCGCCACGCGCATGTGGTCGTCGGGCCGGGGTTTCCGGCCGGGGGCTCACCGGGCACGCCGACCGCCTCGCGGAGCTGGGGCTGCGCGACGAGGCGGCGGTCGCCCGGCTGCTCGCGGTGCGGCTGCTGCTCC